>NZ_JBQCGW010000187.1:0-76243 GCF_051955275.1 Pseudobacter sp.
TGTTGACAGCGGCTTTGTTTGTGATGACTTCCCTGGCTATGACCAGCTGTAGTGATAAAGGTGGCGATGATGGTCCTACTCCTCCGGATCCCTGTTCTGAAACCAAGCTGGCGGTAACTACCACTCCGGCGATAAATTCAACCACTCCGGCACAGGTTGGGGCGGATTTCCCGGTTACTATCAATATTACGGCAGGATTCCCTGCGGCGGGAGCCACCATCAATGTGAACGCAAAGAATGAAACTACCAATACCAGTTTCTTCGATAACAGCCCTGCAACTGTAACTGCGGGCGTAAATAACGTAACCATCACAGGAACACCGGCAGGCGCCAGTGTGGTGGTGACAGTGACGGTAACATCAAAGAACTGCGCCACCAATAAATGGACAGGCACTTTCCGTTATTCCAGAAAATAAGAAGCTTCGTATAAATTGTAACTGGCGCACGGTTCCGTGCGCCTTTTTTGTGTTATCCCCTTACTTCCATGGCATCCCTCAGCCCGTTGCCGAGCATATTGAAAGCCAGTACCAGTATCATGATGGCAAAGCCGGGAGCCAGCGCCAGCATGGGGTTATTGGTGATAATGAAGTTGTAGTTCTCTTTGATCATCAGGCCCCAGCTGGGTTGCGGCGGCTGAACGCCCACACCCAGAAAACTGAGCCCCGCTTCTATTACGATGGCTGAGGCAAAATTGGAGGCGGCCACTACGGTCACAGGCCCCATCACATTGGGCAATACATGCCTGAACAGGATCCTTCCGTGCACGTAACCCAGTGCTCTTGCGGCTTCCACATATTCCATCTCTCTTACGCTCATCACCTGCCCGCGGATGATGCGCGCTACATTCACCCACATGGTAAGGCCAATGGCAATAAATACCTGCCAGAACCCTTTGCCCAGCATCAGGGTAATGGCAAATACAAGCAAGAGGGTAGGGATACTCCAGATCACATTGATGAACCACATGATGGCATCATCCACCCATCCCCTGAAATAACCTGCCAGTGCACCCAGCAGCACACCAATGCTGAGTGAGATCAGTACCGTTACCAGTCCAACGCTGAGGCTTACACGAACTCCTACCAGCAGGCGGCTGAGGATATCCCGGCCATATTTGTCGGTGCCCAGGTGAAAAGTTTGTTCACTCACTTTCCAGCCGGCAGTCTGCAAGGCAAAAGATTTTCGTTCGGTAACACCTTCATCAATGAACTGCTGAATGATCAGGCTGTCGCTGGTAGTAGTGTAGGAACTGATGGGAATATATTGAACCAGGTCTTCCTGCCCTCCGAGCAAACGCTGTAGGAATGAGACTTTGGGAGGAAGCGGAGTTTTAGGTAACTGGAGGAACTGCTGTTTGAACCCCGGTTTTTGTCCACCGATCTCCACTATCATGCGGTTGGCATCGGGTGTTCCATCGGGAGCAATGAAGTAGGCAAACAGCGCTGTGAGTACTGCCAGCAGGATAATACCCATGCCAAACAGCGCACCTTTATTTCTTTTTAACCTTCGCCAGGTATTACGGGAAGCCTCAGCAGCCATGCGTGGAAATTACAATATTATTCGGTATTTCAGCGCTTCGATACCTTTCTTCCCTTCCACTCATAATGCCCGAACTTGCCCAGCCAGCCGGCGATGATGGTGTACAGGATATGCACCGGTTGCAGCAGCAGAAAGTATTTCATCCTGCGTTGCTGCCCGAAGAAGATAGACACGGAATTCACAAAAGGAAACTCTATCAGCATTTTTGCCAGCAGCAGTATCACGCAGAAGAAGAAGGCAAGCGGCTGCCAGAAGCCCATGAGGAAAAGAATGAGAAAACCCAGGTTGGAAAGATACACCAGCAGGAGCGCCCAGAAAATACGCTTGTCGTCATAACTGTCGGCCTTGCTGGCCCAGCGGATCCGCTGATGGAAGAAAGCCTTCCAGCTGTTGACGGGTGCTGTCCGTACAATAGCTGTAGGGCTTTTGCAGTAAAATACTTTATCGGGATAGCGGGTGAATATTTTATGCATCAGCAGCATATCGTCACCGGAAGGCAGGTGATCAATCTTTTCAAATCCCCGCACTTCTTCAAAAGCTGCCTTCTCGTAAGCGAGGTTGGCTCCATTGCACATGCTGTGCGCGCGTTTGGAAACAGCCGCGCCGGTTATTCCCTGCAGGGTGAGAAAATCCAGTGCCTGGAAGATGTTCAGGAAATTGTCCTTTCCCTCGATGCTGACCGGCGCGGCAATGAATTTTGCGCCCGTCTGTTCATGAAAGGTCCCAATGGTATGAAGCCATCCGGGATCGAAGACGCAATCTGCATCTGTTGTTACAATGAGCGTATGTTTTGCCCGGCTGATGCCGGCCTGAATTGCTTTTTTCTTGAATGCAGCGGAGGCGTTTTCATCAGACGGCTGGTCTGCCATCCTGATCACGCTGAGTGCAGGCCATGTGGCGCCTGCTTCCTGTAATAAACGGAACGTATCGTCTGTAGAAAAGTCGTCGATGATGATTACTTCAAACTGACCGGCGGGATATTGTTGTTGTTGCAGTGATTGCAGCAGCGCGGGCAGGTTGGCTTCTTCATTACGCGCAGGAATGATCACCGAAATAGTAACCGCCGGCGCTTCGGTGGGTGGAGTGAATATGGCAAGTTTGTTCCAGGCATTGTGGTAATACCCGATCAGTACTGCATATCCGATCAACAACAAAAAGAAGATCAACAGAAAAAAGGGCATCGGTACAAGTTGGTTGATGCGTTAAATATACGATTGTATCCATGCAATGTCAATTATTGATCCAGTGCATTGCTGATATGATCAATATATCTTTCCTGCAATACCTGGTGGCCTGAAGGCAATATAGTGATGGTGCACCATTCTTCAATGCCTTTGCGGAACCGTTCAGCGGGTTGAGGCAATATGATGCGGTCGTACTGGCCATACAACAGCCTTACGGCTATCCGGTACTGTTGTACATATTCCTTTATCCGATGAAGGTCAGGCCTGATATGCCGCATACAGGTCCAGCGGTTGTAGAGTTCCTCCCTGATGCCCTGATCATGAATATAATGACGTGTGAATTTGTATACACTCTGGTTGATCAGCTTCAATTTATTACCCGTATTGAGTAGCAGAAAGAACCAGCCGGGATGATACATGGTAAAACGGAAAATCCTGTTCCCGATCCAGGTCTGTGTGGCCAGCCAGTACCAGCCGTTGATTTTCAGGCCATCGGGGGCCAGTAATACCAGGCGTTCCACCTGTTGTGGAATGCTCTGTACCAGGCTCAGCGCGGCTCTTCCACCCATACTGAAGCCCATCAGTGTAAATGGAGAGGAGGAAGAAATGCCCCTTGCCGTGAAGATGGCCTGAACAATTTCTGCCAGCTCCTGGCTGCTGAAGTTCAGTCCTTCTTTCCATTGTGTAAGCCCATGATAAGGAAGATCGATAGCAATGATGGTGTAGTCCCGCGCCTTATGGTTTCCCAGGAAATCGAAGCTGACAGCGGCTTCCCCGTAACCATGCAGGCAGCACAATACGCGGGAACCATTACCGCCATACCGGTAATGAACAGACGAATGCTTGTATAGTAGGATGGCCGACTGCATGAGCAGCACCAAATCTACAATCTTTTGCACTATTTGCTGAATGAGCGCAGAATGGATTGCCCATCTCCGTAACGGATCGAAAGCAGGTACTGGCCTTCGGGCAGGAAGTCTACCGGCAGCCAGAGCTGCATATCACCTTTCTTGAACTGGGTATCCCGGCTCATCATACTCACTCCGCTGATGCTGAGGATGCTTACTATGCCGGAATAGTTCTGTGCAGCGGTAAGCCCGGCAACCAGCATGGGTTGATTGGCAGGATTGGGGTAGAGGCTATTAAGCACCAGTCCGGCTTTTGCACTTCTAACCAGTAATACATTGGAATAAATGGTCTGTGAGGATTCGCGGATCTCAAGGCGGTAGTAATTCTTTCCGGGCAGAGGATCAGGGTCGGTTACACGGTAAGTGGCAAGCGTAGCGCCGCTGGCCTTCTGTTCTTTCAGGGTGGTGAAATTTTTGCTGTCTGCACTTCGTTGAAGAATGAAACTGGTATTGGGATCCGTACATTCGGCTGTCCATTCCAGTAAGGATTGCCCGTTTTTAAGATCACCCGTAAATGATTGCAGTTTCACCGGCAGCACCAGGTTGAAAACATTTTTAGCCTTGACCCTCTCAAAGAGCTCCCGGTGGCCGGCATTGCTGTAGTGAATACCATCGCCTGAACTGAATTGCTGAAGAATACTGCTGTCTGCCGGGTTATAAAGACCGTCATAAAAGTTAATGGTTCGCGCAACACCAAAACGATTGATGATGGAATCTTTGATCAGGCCCAGCTTACGTTTCATCGCTGGTTGGTCCCAGATACCACCGGTACGGGGTTGTGCCGTAATGATATAACATTGGTGACCTTCTTTGATTACAGAGTCATAAATGGTCTGAAGGCAGAACATGATCTCTTCAATACTGTACTCCTCATATTTATTGGAAGGATAGTTCACAAACACGATGGCGTTGTAAGGCAGCGGAAGGCTGGCGAGCACTTTATTGGCCTTTGTTACATTCTTGTTGTGATCCGGCCCCTCCCTGTTGGGCGGCGGCACATAACTGCTGGGCATGCCCTTGTATACGGCATAACCACCCACGGCCAGGGTATGGGTACTATCCACTATATGCAGTTTATATTTGTAATACTGGTTGAACCTGTTGACCCAGGAACTGTCAAGGGGCCAGGCACCTGTGCCTCCGGCGGTGGAGGAGCCGATCACGGCTACGCGGAATTGTGCCGATACAGGCATCTGAATTGCCAGGAGGAGCAGGCAAAGAATAGGTAACCGCTTCATGTTGAACGATGTTTAGGGGGTATATTTCAAGGGCTGTCCGGGCTGGTAAATCAAAGGAAGGAAGTGAATTAAAAGTACTGAAAAATCCGGCTCACCGCATGTTTCCGCACAAAAGCAGGCACCGGAATTTCATCGCAAAAAATTATCCGGTAAAACTTGACAATCCCAGGTAAAAATCCTAAGTTTGGATAGTTGCATAAACAACGATATGCCAAACAACCAATTCAAAAAAGGGGAACTCTACAGCTTCATCACCGGTAAGGCTTCCACTGCAATTGCCAGAAGATTGCAGAAGAAGTTCAATGCTGCGGGATTGAACCTCACCATCGAACAATGGAGTGTGTTATATCACCTTTGGAAACAGGATGGTATCAGTCAGCAGGAACTATGCAATGCTACTTTCCGGGATAAGCCCAGCATCACCAGGCTGGTTGACAACCTTGAAAAACTGCAATTGGTGAAAAGGGTGCCTTCTTCTTCTGACCGCCGCATGAACATGGTGTACCTCACCAAACAGGCGCAGAAATTACAGGAAGAAACCATGAGCCTGGCGGAACATACATTGAACGAAGCTTTGGAAGGAGTACCATCAGACAGGGTTGATATCTGTAAGGAAGTTTTGCAGATCGTGTATGATAACCTGAAATAAATATTCATAATATTCACTTATAAAATTGTCCATATGAGCAGTGCAACCGCAACCACCCAGCAAAAATCCACTCTCAAAGGTGGAGAATGGCTGATCAGAGAAAGCGCTCCTTCAGATACCTTCATCCCGGAAGATTTCAATGAAGAGCAGCAAATGGTAAAGGATATGTGTTTATCCTTCCTTGATGCTGAAGTGATCCCGATCCTGGACAGGATCGATAAACTGGAACCCGGGCTCATGCCATCACTGGTGGCAAAGGCGGGAGAACAGGGGCTGCTTGGCACTTCCATTCCTGAACAATATGGTGGGCTTGGAAAAGATTTCATCACCAGTACGCTCGTGAACGAGGGGCTGGGCGGTGGCTTCTCCTTCTCTGTAGCAGTAGCTGCCAATACGGGCATCGGTACGTTGCCGATCCTTTATTTTGGCACGGATGCTCAAAAGGAAAAATACATCACCAAACTTGCTACCGGTGAATGGAAAGGAGCTTACGGTCTAACAGAACCTAACAGCGGCTCAGATGCACTCGGTGCAAAAACCACGGCCAAACTCAGCGACGACGGAAAATATTATCTCCTCAACGGTCAGAAATGCTGGATCACCAACGGTGGATTTGCAGACGTATACACGGTGTTTGCCAAGATCGATGGTGATAAATTTACAGCCTTCATCGTTGAAAGAGGATTTGAAGGATTTACACAGGGGCCCGAAGAACATAAAATGGGTATCAAGGGTTCCTCCACTGTACAGCTCTATTTCCAGGATTGTAAAGTGCCGGTAGAGAATGTGCTGGGTGAAATAGGAAGAGGGCATATCATCGCCTTCAATATCCTGAACATCGGCCGCCTGAAACTCTGTGCTGCTGCGCTTGGAGGCGCTAAGCGTGCTGCAACTACCAGTATACAGTATGCGAATACGCGCGAGCAATTCAAAACAGCCATCGCCAACTTTGGCGCCATCAAGCATAAAATGGCTGATATGGCCATCTCGATGTGGGTGAATGAAAGCGCGCTTTACAGAACCGCCAAATGGATCGACGATAAAGAGAATGAGTTGCTGAAAGCCGGCCAGCCTTTCAATGAGGCTTTGCTGGGTGCGGCAGAAGAATATGCCATCGAATGCGCCATTCTTAAAGTATCAGGTTCAGAGTGTCTTGATTTTGTAGTGGACGAAGGTGTGCAGATCCATGGAGGTAACGGTTTCAGCGATGAGTATGTTATATCCAAAGCATACCGCGACAGCCGTATCAACCGGATCTATGAAGGAACGAATGAGATCAACCGCCTCCTTACTGTTGATATGGTATTGAAACGCGCTATGAAGGGCAAGCTGGATCTGATGGGGCCTGCCATGAATGTGCAGAAAGAACTGATGAGCATTCCTGATTTCGGTTCCGATGATGAAACACCTTTTGCGAAAGAGCTTAAGCTGATCAACAATTTCAAGAAAGCCATTCTGATGACTGCCGGTGCTGCTGTGCAGAAGCTGATGATGAAGATCGAGCACGAACAGGAAATACTGATGAATATTGCCGATATGGCCATTCAGACCTTCCTGGCGGAAAGCGCCTTGCTGCGTCTGCAGAAACTGACCGGACAAAAAGGAGCCGATGCCGTAAAATATGAAAGCGATATCACCCGTACTTTCCTGTACGATGCCGCCGATCATATCAATAAGTTCGGAAAAGACGCAATCAATTCCTTTGCTGAAGGTGATGAGCAGCGGATGATGCTGCTTGGTCTGAAACGCTTTACCAAAGCGGATCCCTTCGATAGCAAGGAAGCAAGGAGAAGGATCGCGGGCAGGCTGATAGCAGACAACAGGTATCCGTTATAATTATCTATACAGAACAAGAAAAGGGCTCCTGAGATTGGTTATCTGCGGGAGCCCTTTTTCTTTTTGTATGATTAAAAGATCAGTTGATCTTCTCCAGTCGCATATTGAGTTTCTTATCTTTCCTGAAATATTCCATGATCATTACAGAACCTGGCTTTGCGGCAAAGATGCGCATATTGCCGGCCTCTGTTTTCAGGTTGATCTTGTCTGTGCTGAGGTTACCATTGCTGTAGGAGATGGCGTTGAAGGTAAGGCCTTTGTAATCCCTGTCTTTCACGTAATCAGTATAACCAACGGTGAAAGAACTGCGAGACTGGTCCATTTGAGTAAATGCATAATCAAACCCAAAAGCACCGTACTTGATATAATTGCCTGCCGCGGCGAGGTTCAGCATCATCATATCTCCAGGAAGCTCGAGTGTGTTGCTGTTCTTCTCAAATATTTTCGCCTCTTTGATATTGAATTTCTGATTGAAATGGAGGAGCAGCATATCTGTTACCACCATTTTCGACATACCTCCTCCGAACCCCGCAGTTGCAATGCCTACTGCATTTCCGGTGCGTTTGTATCCTTCGCAGACAGCAAAGAAATGTCCGTCGGAAGTTTCGATCAGGTCATGGAAAAATACATATCCCAGGTTTTCCACCTTACCTTTTTCATTTACGTTGAGCACTTTGCTGATTTCCGTTTCCCAGGAATTGTATTTGGAGTTCATCACTCTTCCTGAACTGTTCATCAGCCAGAGGCCAACGCCCAGGCTACGGCCGCCGAGGTTCTTTTCGTCCTTATCAAAATAAGCGCCCAGCAACATGAAGTTGTCCGTGCCTTTCAGTTTGATCACACTCATAGGCATCAGGTTGTACTGCTGTGCATCCGTCCTGATCTCAAAGGCGCGTTGTCCGTTCTGCAGGTAGATGCCCAGGATCCATGTCTCCATTTTCGGTGTGAGAAGTGTGCCTGCCTGTTTAAGCACCAGGAACATGGCAACATTATCACTGCAACCGAGAAAGCTGCCGCCGGCGGGCTTTACCACGGGTGGGATATAAGACCATTGTCTTTTGTCGCGGCTGCTATAGAAGTTAATTTCAAATGTGGGAACATTGTCCATCAGCTGAGGATAAACGGCAATGAAGCCTTTGTCTTCCACGGCAAACAGGTTATTGCTTTCCGAGCCCGGGGGCATTTTAGCGAGTTTTAGATACTCGAGTGTTTTTTTGTCAACCGCCCGCTCGTAATTGAACTTCAGATTCCCGTCAACGCCATACACGCGGCAGTCGTACGACTTTGCATCCTGGTTATAGAATTTAAAGAGAAGGCTGTTGTTGTCGAAGGCTGATTCCTGGAGTAGGATGTTTTTGGAATCCACGAACTGCACATCCTTGATCTTGATCAGGTTGTCATCCATGATCTGAAGGGTGTATTCGTTGTTCTTCTTGTCTACTTTATCTGACTGGAAGAAGGTGAAATAACCTTTCACTTCATTGTTGGTGGTGATAGGTCCTGTGCTGCGCACGAAAACCGTTTTAACGTTTTCGATGCTCAGTTTTCCCTGTGCCAATGCGGCATGGATGAGCAGCAGGGCGGTAAAGGTTTGGATGATTCTTTTCATGTTAGTGATTCTATGAAACGGGCCTTTTCAATGTTGAAAAGGCCCGGATCTTTATAAAGTCAATCGTAATTAGTTGATCTTTTCCAGGCGCAATTCGTATCTCTTCTCTTTTTTGAAATACTCTGCAATCATGATGGAGCCGAGTTTGGCTTCATAGACCTGCATGGTGCTTCCTTTCTTAACGAGATTAAGCTTATCCTGGCTGAAATTACCTTCGTGGTAAGTGATGGTATTGAAGGTAAGACCTTTGTAGTCTTCTTCTTTTACGTAATCAACGTAACCAACAGTAAAAGTTGAATGTGCTTTGTTGGTTTGCGTGAAGGCGTAATCAAATCCGTTGAAAAAGTATTTGATCCACATTGCCACGGTCGGAAGGTTGGCAAAATCCATACCTGCCATGAGTTCAATGTTTGAAGGATTCTTATCGTAGATAGTAGCAGCCTTGATATTGAACTGCTGGTCAAAGCTGAGCATAAGCATATCTGTTACCTTTATCTTGGTAGTGGAAGCGCCGGCTCTGCCTCTGCTCAATACGGTGGCTGCGATGCCAAGTGCAGAAGCCTGGCGCTTGTAACCTTCGCCTACTGCAAAGAAATTGCCATCTTCTGTTTGCAGGATTTTATGGAAATAGATAAAGCCAATATCTTCCACGCGGCCTTTCGCATTTACGGAAAGATGTTTGCCGATCTCGGTATCCCAGGAGTTGTACTTGGCATTGAGGATCTTGCCTTTGGAGTTGACCAGCCACATGCCGAGACCCAGGCTCTTGCCTTTGGAGATATTGTCTTCTTTATCGCAGTATGATCCCATCACCAGGAAATTGGTAGTTCCATAAATGGTGGAAACATTCATCGGCATGAAATTGAATTTATCCTTGTCGGTTTCAAAATCAAAGGCAATTTTTCCATTGTGCAGGTAAAGACCCATCAGGAAGGATGATCCTTTTTTAGTCAGCATGCTGCTTCTTTTCATCACTGAAAAAATAGCCACACTATCGGTACTGCCGAGGTATTGGGCCTGCGCTGTTTTAGAGTCTTCTCCATTGGGGACGAAGGTCCAGCTGCTTTTTTTGCCACTTCCATAATAAGAAACTTCATACGTGTAATCACCGTCTTCGCGAACAGGGATTACGGAGATATATCCTCTGTCTCCTACAGCAAAGAGCGTTTTGTCTTCGGAGCCTTCTTTACGATACATATCCAGCTGTTCCATGTAGCGCTTGGTCTTCTTGTCTACTTCCCGCTGATAATTATACTTCTGTTTTCCCTCGAAATTGAACACGCGGAAATCGATCATTTTCTGCTCTTCATCAAAGAACTTGAAGATGAGGTCAGATCCGTTGAAGGCGGATTCCAGCAACTGCACTTTTTTGGAGTCGGCAAATTTCACCTCTTTTACTTTGTTGAGGTGTTCGTCCATGATCTGCAAAGCATATTCGTTGGTGTTCCTGTCGATCTTATCACCCTGATACAAGGTGAAGTATCCTTTTACTTCTTCATTGGATTTGATAGCACCTGTACTTCTTAGCGATACGGTCCGTACGTTCTCGAGGCTTAACTTCTGAGCATGCGTAACCTGGCCGATGGCAAGGGCCAGGGCGAGGATTCCTGTAATCTTTTTCATTTTTTTTGAGGGTTGTTATCAGCGTTTAATTTTCCGTTTGGATAATGTTTATTGTACAGGGCTATGAGAGAAGATTTTTCTTCGGGCTTGTTGAAGTTATCCTTGCTGTTGATCAGTGCCACCAGCATTTCTTCACTGGGAACATTGGCAGACTGATAAGGGAGCAGGAAATAATAGCTGAAGGCAGCAAAATCATTCAGGCGGACTTTCTGAATGAATTGCAGCAGTTTATTGTATTTCTGCTCATTCCAGGGTGAGGGCAGGTCTACAATACGGTTCAGCAGATGATCTTTCTGCGATTGGTATAACTTGTTCAGGCAACGGCCTGTATTGGCCACCAGGTAAGGGTCCTGGGGCTTATAGTGCAGCATCTGCAAAGTATAATAGAAGCTTTTGCTTACTTCGTCCTTATTGTAACAATGCTCGATGATCTCATAATCGAAGATCTCCTGCAGTTGTTTGAACCGGGCTTCATGCAATGGGTTTGCCTGCTTGTTGCCGGTGCTGTATTGTTGCACTTTTGCCTGGAGTTGTTTCACCCGCACATCGCAATCAGGGTGGGTTTTGAGCGAATCCCTTTCTTTCTTTTTTTCTTCTTTGGTGGAAGCTGCCATGGCGTTGAACAGAGACTGCTCTTCCTGTACCCATTTCTTTTGGAATGGATATTGGGGAAAGTTGAATACCGTTTCCAGGGGAGGAGCTACATTGTATTTATCGGTATCAACACTGTCGAGCAGCGCCAGACAGGTTAATGCTTCTTCTGTTTTGAAAGGAGTATTTTTCAGCAGTTCAAGCGCCATGCTGTCTGCGGCAGATTCATTCTCGCGTGTGTGGCGGCGGCTGTTGAAGGCAACTCCTTTGAGCAGCGCTTCTGCCTGTTTGCCTTGCTGGTACTGGGACTTCATGATCTTTTTCACCTCAGCCCTGAACTCGTCCGAATTCGTGGTGTTCACATAATGTTCAATGCTACGCTGGCTATGTTTGAGATGGTAGTGGGCTATTTCATGGCAAAGCACAAAAGCCACCTGGCTTTCGTTTTGCAGTTTGGTGAACAGGCCGATATTGAAGATGATGGTGCCCTCACCCATGCTGGCGGCATTAGGCCAGTCATCGCGGGTGAACCGGATGCGGTAACCCTGATCAGGAATGCCGGGGTTGCTTTGGAAGATCAGTTGCGCCATTTGCTGGAGATAATTATTGGCGAGTGAATCTGTGAGGATCCGGTTTTTTGCCGTCAGTTCCTTCAGGCCTTCATATCGTTCTTCGTAGATCTTTTTGAATGCAGGCTTGTAGGTGCTGGGGAGATTACTGATCAGTCGTTTGTGCTCGCTGGCAAGTGTTTCATCCCAGCTCTTCAATTGTGAGGCGTCATCGGCCAGGGGCTTATAGGCGATGGTTTGGGACCAGGATTGTTGGCAAAGGAAAATGATTGCCAGCAGGAAGAGCAGTCTCATTCGGTTTATGGCTATTAAGGGTTTGCGGTAAAAGTAATAAAATCCTTTTGCAATGCTGTATCTTTCGATCATGAAAAAAACGCTGATTGTGCTGTTGGTATTGCTTTCCTCCAGCCTGATAATGGCCCAGGACAGTGCAGGAAATGCCTTTCTTGTGCGCACGACCGGACCATTGCCATACCTGGAATACGGTACGGGCGATGACCGTCTGGGTGGAGCCAAAATGACCTACCTGGATACCAATGTGGTGCTGAAAGTGATCGATTCCATAAATACGGATTATAAAGTACAATTATCGAAATATCATATTGCCTGGGTTTCAAAGGCAAACGTAGTGGCAGACTCAGGTTTGAGGCTCAGCAGTGAAAACCTGAGCGGAAGCTGGAGCCTCCGCGGCGAAGGCCGTTATGATATCCTTTCCATTGCGCTTGGCAACCGCCTTCCTTACAAAAGCATTCAACAGGTCAGCCCTTCCCGGATTGTGGTAGACCTCTATGGCGTTACCTCCAATACCAACTGGATCACGGACCGGGGCACGGCCACATACGTGAATAAAGTGTGGTATGAACAAATTGAAGATGATCTGATGCGGGTATTTATTGAGCTCAATAAACCGGATCACTGGGGGTATTCCATCGGGTACGACAGTGCTGCGAGCCGTCTCCAGATCCGGGTAAAGCATCCCCCGGAGAAACTTCGCTTACGCGATATGGTTATAGCGATCGATGCAGGGCATGGTGGCTCCAACAGCGGCGCTACCGGAAAGAATTCAAAAGTACTTGAAAAGAACCTGACGCTTCAGTATGCAAAAGCACTGGAGAAATTGTTACAGGATAAAGGAGCAACTGTGGTGATGACCAGAACAACCGATGCAGAACTGGCCATGCCGGAAAGAACGGCATTCTTACGGAAAGCAGATCCTGACCTGCTGATCAGCATCCATTTCAATTCTTCCGGCAATCCAACAGTGAGCGGAACCAGCACTTATTACAGATACATAGGATTTCAGCCTCTGACGCAGGCGATATTGAAACGCATGCTGCAGCTGGATTTTAGCAATTACGGCAATGTGGGTGGGTTTAATTTTGCGCTGAGCGGGCCAACGGAATATCCTAATTGTTTGGTAGAGGTTGGGTTTTTAAGCAATGAAGCGGAGGAGAAAAGATTGGTGGCGAAAGGCTTTGATGAGGATGTGGCTGCAAAGATCTGTAAAGGGATTGTGGATTGGTTGAAGGGAATGGATTGAACTGTCAAGGATTCCTTGATAGTTGGATTCGGCCCTGAACTTGTGCAATTTTTGCACAAGTTCAATATTCATCTCAACTGTTCGGAAATCCCGAACAGTTCGCAAAAATTGAACTACCAAGGAAATCCCTGTAGTTGAGAAAAACTAAGTGTTTTTGTCTATAAACTCAAACAGGGCCTTCCAACTCCGTTGAAAAGCCCTGTCCCATTCACTATCCAATGATAATTATTTCTTCGTCAGCTTTCCCGCCGCTGCTTCATCAATAAACCAGTGAAGGCTTCCTGATTGCGGACGGATCAATTGTGACGGGTACAATTCAATATTCGTTTCTCCTTCCAGCACATGGTGCAATGCATTTGCTTTATTGGCGCCGAATGTCAGGAACACCACATGTTTCGCCAGATTCACCACCGGAGCGGTCAATGTGATCCTGTACATATCCTGTGCCTGCAACCAGAAAGAAGTTACCCACGCATCCTGCTCTTTGATGGCGGGAGATCCGGGGAAGAGGCTCAGCGTATGCGCATCGTCTCCCATTCCGTTCAGTACCAGGTCAAAGGTTACATTGCCTGCGGGGAAGTAAGTATGCAGGATCTTTTCGTAGGCCACTGCGGATGCATCCGGTGTTATGTCCGTTTGCATGATATGCACCTGTTCGCGTTTTACGGGAACATTGTTCAGCAGCGCTTCAAAGGTCATGCGTGCATTGTTCCTGCTGTCTTCAAAAGGCACTGCTCTTTCATCGCCCCAGAAGAAATGAAGTTTTTCCCATTGAATGCGTTCCCGGTAGGGGCTTTGCGCCAACAGTTCATACAACTGTTTGGGTGAATTGCCGCCGGTGAGCACCCAGGTGAATCCATCCTGTTTCTGCAGGGTTGTTTCTATCAGGCTGGTGGTCCATTCTGCCAGTGCAATACTGACTTCATTCGCATCTTTATATATATGCAGCATTCTAATTAATCCTTATGTGGTTGCGGAAGTGTTACCCAGTTCTTACCATCGCGAGCGATGAGTGCTTCTGCATCTTCTGGTCCCCAGCTGTCTGGTGCATAGTTGGGGAAGTCAACTGGAGGCCTGCTTTCCCATACTTCCAGGATCGGCATGATGATCTTCCAGGCAGCTTCCACCTGGTCTGAACGCATGAAGAGCGTTGGGTTACCTTCCATCACATCCAGGAGCAGTGTTTCATATGCTTCGGGTTCATCACCATCGTATGCATCTTTATAATTGAAGATCATGTCAACCGGGTTGAGGGTCATGCTCTGTCCGGGGCGTTTTGCCTGGAAGCGCAGACGGATATCCATTTCCGGCTGAATACTGATGGTAAGCCTGTTGGGGCGCCAGGTATCTGCTGCTTCCGAAGGGAAGGCGAAAGAAGGCGCTGGTTTGAACTGGATATTGATGATGGTGGATTTCTCGTGCATGCGTTTTCCGGTACGCACATAAAAAGGCACGTCCTGCCATCTCCAGTTGTCGATATAGAACTTTACTGCTGCGAAAGTATCGATGGGAGAATCGGGGTTCACGCTTTTCTCCTGGCGGTAGCCCGGAACCTGGGCGCCTTTCATCCAGCCGCCTGCATACTGACCGCGTACAGCATGCGCATGTACTTCATCGTTATGATATTTTCTGATGGCATTGAGCACATCCACTTTCTTGTTACGGATCTCATTGGCCTCAAAGGAAACGGGGGCTTCCATGGCGATCATGCACATGAGCTGCAGGATATGGTTCTGCACCATATCGCGCAGGGCGCCGGAACGCTCATAATAATCACCACGACCTTCCGCACCTACTGTTTCAGCGGCAGTGATCTGTACGTGATCGATATAGTTGCGGTTCCAGAGCGGCTCGAAGAGAGCGTTCGCAAAGCGGAGCGCCAGGATATTCTGTACGGTTTCCTTTCCGAGGTAGTGATCTATGCGGTAGATCTGCTCTTCGCTGAAAAGAGAAGAGAGCAGGTTGTTCAGTTCCTGGGCACTTTGCAGGTCATGACCGAAGGGCTTTTCAACAACAATGCGGGTGCACTTGGTATCATGACAGATATTAAGCGGTCCGAGTTTGCTGGCAATGTCCGGCACCAGTTGTGGTGCAACGGCCATATAGAAGATCACGTTCGGGTGTTCTCCGAATTCAGCTTCTTTCTGCTTTACGATCTCGGCGATCTTCTGGTATTCTTCCTCTACTTCAGCATTCATCTGAAGGTAGGAAACGTGTTGGGAAAAATCGGCCCACTTGCCGTTCTGATCTTCCTTGCGGCGTGAGAACTGACGGATCCCGTCCATCAGATGGGTGTGATAGCCTTCTCTAGTATAGGGCCTTCTACCGATCCCAACAATGCTGAATTTCTCAGGCATCCAGTTATCGATGAAGAGGTTGAAGAGAGCCGGGGAAAGCTTTCTGTGATTCAGGTCGCCGCTGCCACCGAAGATGAATAATAGAGCTGCCGGTGGTCTTTTGTGTTGTTGCATAGTATTGAAATAAATCAGTAGTCAAATCTAATTGTTCCATTCAGTGTGGAAAGATCCGGGTTCATCTACGCGCTGGTAGGTATGAGCTCCGAAATAATCCCTTTGAGCCTGTAAAAGATTTATAGGCAGTTGAGCGCTGGTGTATGCATCAAAATAAGTGAGTGCATTCAGCAGGCCTCCTGCAGCAAAGCGGTTGGTAACAGCGGAGGCTGCAACAGCGCGCATGCCGGCTTCTTTGGCCTTCAGCATTTCAGCAATTTGTTTATCCAATAACAAATTTTCGAGCTGAGGGTTCTGATCATAAATTTTCGTGAACAGGTCAAGCAATGTGGAACGGATGATGCAGCCTGCCCTCCATACCCTTACAACACTTGGCATGGGGATCTGCATATCCAGCTCGGTGGAAGCGCGGTGCAGCATGGCCAGTCCCTGGGTGTAGCTGATGAGCACGCCAAAGAAGAGGGCATCATGCACTTGCTTCACAAATGTAGCCTTATCTGTGGTGATGGCTGTTGTGGTTTTATCAAATAATGCAGCTGCATTGGTACGTTCTGTTTTGAGGGCAGAGATATTGCGCATGGTCACCGCCATATCGATGGTGGGGATGGGAACGCCGATATCCATGGCATCCTGGGAGGTCCATTTTCCGGTGCCCTTGGCGCCTGCTTTGTCCAGGATCATATCCACCAGGAAATTGGGGGACTTATCATCTTTCTGTTTAAAGATGGCTGCTGTGATCTCCACGAGGAAGGATTGCAGTTCCCCTTTATTCCAGGAGTCGAAGGTCTGGTGTAATTCTTCGTTGCTGAGGCCGGCTCCGCGGTGGAGCAGGTCATAGGCTTCCGTGAGGAGTTGCATGATGGCATATTCGATACCATTGTGCACCATCTTCACATAATGGCCGGCAGCGCCTTTTCCGAGGTGTGCCACGCAGGGTTCTCCGTTGAATTTGGCGGAAATGGCTTCCAGCATGGGTTGAACATGGGGGTAAGCTTCCTGATCGCCGCCTGGCATGATGCTGGGGCCTGTTCTGGCACCCTGTTCGCCACCGGAAACGCCCACTCCCATGAAGTGAATGCCTTTTTCAGACAGGTATTGCACCCTTCTCAGCGTGTCTGTATAGTGGGAATTGCCACCGTCGATGATGATATCGCCGGGCTGAACAAGGGGGAGGAGGCTTTCAATCACATCGTCGACTGGCTTTCCGGCGGGTACCAGCATCATGATCCTGCGGGGCAGGGAAAGCCCGTCTGTCATGGCTTTCAGGTTACTGACACCTTTTACCGTGGTGCCGCTGGTAGCGGCCTTTTCAAAGGCTGTGGTCTTCTGTTCATCTTTATCAAATCCGATTACTTTAAATCCATGGTCTGCCATATTAAGGAGGAGGTTCCTGCCCATCACTCCCAGGCCGATCATTCCGAAGTCGAATTGTTGTGCTGCCATGCTTATGTTATATGATTGGCAAAATTAGGTAAATTGAGGTACTATTTTCAGATTGACGAGAGAAAGCCGTATCTTTGCGGCGAAATCTTGAGCGATTGAGCATTCAGTAAGTGAACGAAATTCTGCTACGCATTAATTCTGCTATTAGTTAGTCTTCTTTACTCTGCTTACTTCTCAGATGATTATTTAATTTAACCAGTATTTTTGTATGAACATTTATGTTTCTAATTTAAGCTACAACGTTACAGATGAGGATCTGAACGACTTTTTTGCAGACTACGGCGAAGTAACTTCTGCCAAAGTTATCACTGACAAATTCACTAACAAAAGCCGTGGCTTTGGTTTTGTTGAAATGCCAGATAACGAAGCTGCACAGAAAGCGATCAGCGAGCTGGATGGTGGCATTGTAGAAGGAAGAGCAATCAAAGTTACCGAAGCACGTCCTCGTGAAGAGCGCGGCGGCAACGGTGGCGGCGGCGGTCAAAAACGCTCTTTCGCTCCCCGCAATAATAACTATAACAACCGTTATTAATCACTGCGTTTAACCGATACTGAAAGCCTCGCTTCAGCGAGGCTTTTTTTATGCCCTTTATTGCCGGGAATCATGTTTGCGCATTTCAACCAGCAAGGGCTGTTTCTGCAAACAATTCTTATTACCGCCATGTTATCCCTCAAACGATGTTGCCGCATCATCCCCTGAAGTAAAAATTACCGCCTTTTTTTACCGAAATTTCACCGCCCAAAGCCCATCTTTTATGGCTGCAAAGCCTTTATACACTTACTTTGCAGGGCTTCCTTTAACCTACAATCTTTTCGTATGAAATCAACGGGAACTGCGGCATTAGGCTTCATCTTCGTAACAATACTGATTGATGTGATCGGCTTCGGCATTATCATTCCCGTATTGCCAGACCTGATCATGGACCTGGGACATGTTGATAACAGCCAGGCCTCCACCATCGGTGGCTGGATGCTGATGGCATATGCAGGCATGCAGTTTATCTGTGCTCCTTTATTGGGTAACCTGAGTGATAAATATGGAAGAAGGCCCATTCTTCTCTTCTCCCTCTTCGGCTTTGCCGTAGATTATATGCTCATGGGATTTGCACCCACGCTCGCCTGGTTGTTCGTAGGCCGTATCATTGCAGGTATCACCGGCGCAAGTTTCACTACTGCCAGCGCTTATATTGCAGATATCAGCGAACCAGAAAAACGCGCACAGAACTTCGGGATTATCGGTGCCGCATTTGGCGTAGGTTTCATCATCGGGCCGTTCATCGGTGGATTACTGGGCGGTTTCGGCGTGCGTGTTCCTTTCTTCGTTTGTGCAGCGCTTACTATCCTCAACTGGTTGTATGGTTATTTCATCCTCCCTGAATCACTGAAAAAAGAGAATCGCAGGGAATTTGAATGGAAACGAGCCAACCCCATTGGTTCTTTATTACACCTGAAGAAATATCCAGCCATTACGGGACTGGTGATTTCCCTGGTGATCATTTATATCGCTTCACACGCTGTTCAAACCAACTGGGCCTATTATGGAAAAGAGAAATTCCATTGGGGACATTTCGAGATCGGTGTTTCGCTGGGTGTGGTTGGACTGATGGTAGGATTGGTACAGGGAGTGCTGATCAGAAAAACAATTCCGCTACTGGGCCAGGAGAAAAGCATCTATTACGGTTTCCTGCTGTATGGCCTGGGCATGTTATTGTTCGGCCTGGCTACCCAGGGATGGATGATGTATGCGTTCACTGTGATCTATTGCCTGGGTGGTATCGGTAACCCCGCTCTGATGGGAGTAATCTCCAATCACGTGCCTGCCAATGAACAGGGCGAATTGCAGGGAGCGCTTACCAGCCTGATGAGTGTAACTGCCGTTGTGGGGCCTCCCATCATGACGCAGTTATTCAGCTACTTTACACATAAAAGCGCACCGGTCTATCTGCCCGGCGCGCCTTTCTATCTGGGTGCATTGATGATCTTCGTGGCTACATGGATCGCTTACAGAACGCTTTACAATGAAAAGCATCCTGCGGTTCCACAGCAGACTACCTGATGTACCGCTCAAAGAATTCCCAGGTGCGTAACATCTGGTCCATTCTCTGACGGTTATCGCCACTGCGTGTGAGCTCATGTGTGCCTCCCGGATGACGGACATATTCCACCGGGCGGCCTAACACCTTCAGCGCACGGTACATCATTTCACTCTGCACAAAACCCGTTCTGCGGTCATTGTCTCCGTGGAAAATGATATAGGGAGTTTTGATGTTCTGCACATAATTGAAGGGAGATTCTCTGTCGAGGATCTCTCTTGCTTTTGGCTCCCAGGGATAACCCCCGAAATAATTCGGCACCAGCCTCCAGGCATTGCCTTCTCCAAAAAATGTATTGAGCTCGTATACGCCACGCTGTGAGCAGGCAGCTTTGAAACGCTGATCATGGCTGATGATCCAGGCTACCAGATAACCTGCATAGGATCCGCCGGTTACTACCAGCTTAGCTGTATCTGCCCATCCTTCAGCAATTGTTTTATCCAATGAAGTAAGCACATCGCTGGTTGGACCGGCTCCCCAGTCTTCAACATTGGCGCGGAGGAATTCCTGTCCGTAACCCCCACTGCCCCTGGGATTGCAGTATACTACACCATATCCTTTGCTACAGAAGAACTGGTACTCATGCCACATGCTGGCTTCGCCAGGTCCCCACATGGCTGAAGGGCCTCCATGGATCTCCAGTACTACGGGATACTTTTTACCGGCCTCGAAATTGGCAGGCTTCATCACCCAGTATTCAACGGTCAGGCCTTTGCTGTTAACGAATGTTTTCTTTTCGGGTATGGATATCCGTTTGTTGCTGATCCATTCTGTATTCAGGGAAGTGATCCGTTTGGCATTCTTTGCTGCCGCATCTGCGAGATACAGTTCAAATGGACTGCTGATATCTGTTCTTGAATACACCAGCTTGTTGTTCACGATATCATAGCTGCCGATACCTCCGTTGTAGTCCGTGAGTTGTTCAACCTTTTTGGTTTTCAGGTCAACGCGGTACAAGGGCGCTCCGCCGTTGCTTTGCGCGGTGAAATAGAGATATTTTTCATCGTTGCTCCAGGTGAAACTTCCTTTGGTCCTGTCGAATGGAATGGTGATGATGTCTTTTTCATTTCCGTTGACGGGCATGATGCCAAGCGCCTGTACGTTCACGAAGGAAGTATTGCCATACGTAAAAGCCAGCAGCTTTCCGGAAGGAGAGAGTTTAGGACCGGAAAAGGATTTCCCTTTTTCTCCTAATACTTTCCGGAGCTTGCTTCCGTCTTTGTTCATGATATAGATCTCATTTTCCAGAATACGCTCAGGGTTCTGGCTTACATCATTATTACCCACCAGCAGCAATTGATTGCCATCCGGTGTGAAGTCGGAAATGGCAAGCCTGGAAAACCCTCTGGTAACCGGTGTTGGTGTGGAGCCGGCTGTAATGTTGACCAGGAAATAATGTGTGATGCTGCTACCGCCATTGATATTGGCTTCGTCCTGAAAATTCAGTTTGTTGAGCAGGGTGGCTTTGCGGTCTGTGACGTTGTTGTCGAGCCAGGCTCTTACCTCTTCGATATTTCCATCGGGATCAGCTTTGGCTGAACTCTTCAGCCAGTTGTTGTTATCGAATCCCGGCCTTTCCAGCGGGAAGTCAGGAACTGCTTTGCCGGGATTTAGAAGACTGTCTTTCAATAAATCTTTAGCTGGAATGGAAGCCGCGAAAAGGATCTGCTTGCCATCAGGACTCCATTTTGGGCTGGATGCGCCGTATTTGTATTTTGTAAGCTGGATGGCTTCGCCGCCATCAAGGGAGAGCAGAAAGATCTGTGGCCTGCCATCCGCTGCGCGAACGAAGGCGATTGTTTTACCATCGGGACTCCAGGCGGCCTGTGAAGAATTTTCTTTACTGGTTAATTGCCTGGGAGCAGATGTTCCATCCGTACCCACCAGCCAGAGCTGTGATGCATATTTATAGTCGGTTTTACTTTCTCCGTCGGGCTCAATACTGGTAAGGCTGTACACAGCTTTGCTGCCATCGTTGGATAGGTTTACGCTGGAGATGCTTTTGATCTTCAGCATGTCTGTAACTTTTACAGGCTCCTGGGCAAAAAGAACCGGTGCCTGCAACAGAAGCAGGAGGACCCATGTGACGTTTTTCATAAACGGTTATTTATAGGTTGAATGTACAAATTCAGTTCATTTATGGAAGCAGGAAATGATCAGCGGCTGCAATTCTTAATGTAGCTTTAATAAAATATCTATATGAGTAATCTGGTTCAGGAATTTAACGACTACCGCGCTAAAATGAACGATGTGATCCTGGGAAAGAACAACCTGGTGATGAAAAGGCTCTGGAACCTGGATACCAACACATATGAAGCAGGCGCACTGGATGTGAATACGAAAGAAATGCTGGGGCTGGTAGCCAGTATGGTACTGCGTTGCGACGATTGCATCAAATACCATCTGGGAAAATGTCATGAGCTCGGCATCACCACAGAGCAGGTATATGAAGTATTTGCCGTAGCCAATATTGTGGGTGGTACTATTGTGATCCCGCATACGAGGCGCGCTGCAGAATACTGGGAAGAGTTGATTGCGCAATAACAGTGTGTGCCCAATCGCTCGCGTCCCCGCGAGTGATTGCTATTTGTTTGCCTTTGGCGAACATCGTGTCGCCGGAGGCGACGGAATAAAAGTCACTCGCGGGGAAGCGAGCGACTGGGCACAGCCGAATAATATAGTAACACTTTATTTAAGCCAGGTCCATACTGGGCTTGTTCTGCAGAATATTTTCAATCTGCGCCATCACCTCTGGAGTGAGCACCTTCACTACTTCCAGTGAACTGAGGTTCTCTTCCAGTTGTGATTTCCTGGTAGCGCCGAGAATGGCGGTAGTAACGTTCGGGTTTTTGATGGTCCAGGCAATAGCCAGCGAAGCGAGCGATACATTCAGTTGCTTTGCAAGCTCTGTAAGTTTCTTCACTTTTGCGAGCTTGGCGTCCTGTATCCAGCGATCTTTCAGCCAGTCGAATCCTTCAATGGCCAGACGTGAATCTGCCGGAATGCCTTCATTATATTTCCCGGTGAGGAACCCGGCTGCAAGTGGGCTCCAGATAGTTGTGCCAAGTCCCACGTTTTTGAAAACAGGAAGATAATCCTGCTCCATTTTGAAACGCTCGAACATATTATACTGTGGCTGTTCCATCACGGGCCCGATCAGTCCGTACTGATGCGCCACGCGATGTGCTTCCATGATCTCTGCGCCGCTCCACTGGCTGGTTCCCCAGTAAAGGATCTTTCCCTGCTGAATGAGATTGTGCATGGTCCAAACCACTTCTTCAATTGGCACATTCACATCGGGGCGGTGGCAGAAAAAGAGATCGAGGTAATCCATCTGCAGCCTTTGAAGCGCTTCATGGCAGGCTTCAAACAGATGCTTGCGGCTAAGACCAGTTTGATTGGGTTTGTTCTCCTTGCCTCTCCATCCGAAATAAGCTTTGGAGGAAACGGTATACGAAGTCCTGTCCCAGTTTTTCTTTTTGAGTACACGGCCCATCATCTTTTCACTCTCTCCCAGCGCATACACTTCTGCGTTATCAAAGAAGTTGACGCCATTATCATATGCAATGCCCATCAGTTCGTCTGCCAGGCTGTCATCCAGTTGTTTGTGAAAGGTCACCCAGCTGCCGAAAGACAGCACACTTAATTCCAGTCCTGATTTTCCAAGTCTGCGATATTCCATGATCATTGAAGATTTAAGGCACTGAAATTACGGAGAAAGATCCAGAAGCGGCATGGGTAGGCTCCTACGGAATGACAAAGAATTACAATAATATTATGGCTGTTTTGCCGGTCTGTCGGCTTCATCCCTGCCCCTCCGCATATTGCTTATCCGTCGTTCACGTGCATCGCGCATGCTGTCTGTTCTGCGCAGGAACGGAGACTTGTTGCTGGTGCTTAAACTGTTGCCTGGCGCGGGTTTCATGGCTGTGGAACTAACCGGTTTTACTTCCGGCTGTGCAGCAGGCGGTGTTTTTACAGGAGCCGGCGGGGGAGGTGGCGGTGGCATATTCCGGCTGGCAGGAGCGGCACTGTCTGTCCGCAGGCTGTCTGCAGGCAGGTTGGGGTTGGCGTCATCCGGTACCGGTAAGATACCTGAGTTGCCATAGAGCTCATACCAGCTGAGGTCCTGTTTGGCCTTCATACCATTTTTAGAAAAGATATCGGTGCCATCACGTTTAGTGATATGCGAAGGCTTATCGGTATAGAATTCCTGTTTATTCTGGTCCCACCATAATTCAGGTGTACGGAGTGTATCGCCATTCTTGATATTGATCACACGAACGCTGTCTCTCAGCAATACCTTGTTCTCATACTGACGGTACTTTCCATACCTGGCATCCAGGATGGTTTCGATAACACCGAGCGTATCGTAAAAATCAACATGCAGTGTTTTCGGAAATTCAAGAAAGGCAGAGTCCCTGGACTCTTTGCGCAGCATGGTAGGAGCGGTGAGGTGGGCCTTGGTGATGCCATCCTGGCTCATATAACTGCTCACCTGGGTGGCTTCTTCGATACCTGTTGCTTTCTCACCGAAAACTGCGTCCAGCTCCTTCTTTGTGTTCTCGCATGCAATAAGAAAGAAAAAGCAGCCCACCAGAAGGGCTGCCCGGAAAAGAGAATATGTTGACATGAATCTGATCATGCATTAATCATACTTGCGTTTAAGGAACCAGATATCTGACAATGCCAGGCCAACACCGAGGCGGAAGAAATTCTCACGCAACGGATTTTCTTTGGTACCACGGTTACCATACTCCATCAATACGTTGATCACGGAGAACTGGTTGGTATAAGCGGGCTTACGCATGGGCAGTGAAGCACCAACGGATACCGTCCATTTGGAAAGGTCTTTCTGATTTACATAAATATAATCCTGGCCCCAGGAGAAGCCTGCGCGATAGCTGACATTGCTCCAGTAGGTTTTACCCAGTCTTGGTGCGAGCTGGCCACCAACCTTCACTTCCCAGCTATCCTGAAGATCGTCTTTCAGATCATAGAAACGGTAAGATTTCCATTTTTCTGTAACGTAATCCACACCGATCATGAACTTGCCAGGCCTGTCGTAGATGATACCTGCGCCATAGGTTGCAGGATATTTGATGTCGCCGGATTTTTCAGGAACGGAATAAGCTGTATCGATGGTTTGAATAGCGCCAGAGGCAGCATATTCAAAAGTCTGAACCGTATAATCTTCCCTTGCATTCAGGTTGCCCTGGATGCTACCATATGCTCCCATGCGGAGGTAGGAGGATTTATTCAGTTTGGCAACATATTGCAGACCACCATTCAGTTTTATGCCTCCGTAGGAAGTTTTTCTGTCGTGGCTGGATTTATAAGTGTAGGCAGTAGTATCCACTACATTGGTGCGTGTGCTGTAATCTTTGGTACCGAAGAGATAACCAAAATTGAAACCCATGCTGAAGCCTTTGAATACATTGAAGCCTGTTCCGATATGTGCTTCATAAGCACCGCCGGTACCTTCATAAAGTGTATTGATGTTCAGCGTGTCTTCAAATTGAGGAAATGCCCGCTGGGAACTTGCGTTAAGTTTATAACTGATCCTGTTTGCGGGGTTCAGTCCGAGGTTCATACCCCATCCGCCGTTCTTTTTGAGCGGGAAGGCCAGCTGGAGGTAGGAGATATTCGGGCTGTATGAATTGAATTTTTTGTTGGGGTCAAGTGCATTTTCGCCTGCCCTGAGCGTACGTGAAATAAACTCAAAACCCAGATCGAGGGTAGTGGCATTGAGCTTTGAATACGATGCGGGATTGACAAAGTTGATACCTGTGTAGTCGAAATAAGCAGCTGATAATCCGCCCATTCCACGGCTAGCGATAGATTGACCGGGTACGATGTCTCCTAATCCGTAACGGGAGTAAGGAGAGTTTTCGGTTTGAGCCTGTGCCAGGGAGAGAAAGCAGCAGCAAACAATTCCTAACAGACTGATTTTCTTATACATTGTTGTATTCGCAGATAGCATAAAGCCCTTTATATATTAAGTTAGGGTCTGCAAATATCTTGTTTTTGAGATGATAGCCAAAATATGGTGCGTCGCCCCCGGTTAAGACGGCGTTAAAGTTATGGTACTTTTGTCGATAATTTTCTATCATTCCATCGATCTCAGCGGCCATTCCAAGGATTACGCCACTTAAAATGTTGGTCCGGGTATCATATCCCATGAGGGTAAAGTTCCAGTCTTTCTCTACCAGCGGGAGTTTGGCGGTGAAGGCATTCAAAGATTTGAAACGCATTTCCATACCGGGTGAAATGCCACCCCCGATGAATTCTTTCTTCTTGTTTACAAAATTATAGGTGATGGCAGAGCCCAGGGCAATCACCAGGTTATTGGTTCCGGGATAAAGATCGGCAGCCGCGGAAACCAGCGCCAGCCTGTCTGCTCCGATACTCTGTGGTTTGCCTACCGGGGTGGTGAAGGGCAGTTTGCTCTCATTGCTGAGTTTGTGGAATCGGCCGGCGGCTGACAGGATGGTCTCCAGGACAGGATTGTGATTGATCACCGATGATAATATGGTGCGGTCTGGCCGGTAGCTGCTGACCAGATCCCGGATGGTGGCGTCGGAATCATCAGGCAGAACAATCAGTTCCTGCATTTCCCTGTTCCTGAACACCGCGCATTTGAGGCGTGTATTTCCGAAATCCAGGCAAAGCGTTGTTGTTGGCGTCAATCGTTTGAATTTAAGATGGGAGGCTATACATCGATATCCAGGTCAAAGGCGGACAGGTTCCGGAAATGACCATTGAGCTTTACTTTTTCTTTGAGCTGCTCCATTTCCATTAACATGGGCAGCACTTTTTCCAGGTGCCTGCGGATATATTCCTGCCGCTGCAGTTCCTCCATCAGGCCCAGTACCTCATATTCTTCTTCCAGCGACAGTCCTGCATGGTGTGCCACATCATAGCTGCGGAGCTCTTCTTCGGACTTGCGGAAATCCTTGCTTACATTGAGCATCCGGTGCAGCTCCTTCACGCCGTGCACCACTTTCTGCATCAGCATCCGGTTACCCATGTCTACATTATTATCAGGATAACTCACAATGGCACCACTGTATAATTTTTCGGGGATCTTTTTAATCACCTCCAGAACACGGAACACTTTCAGGCCCCGGGCACGGATATCCAGTTCTCCGTTTTGATACTCCTGAACGATCTCGGCTACTTCCACCAGGGTGCCCATGTCCTGCAACTTGTCGCTCAGCACAGACGGAATACCGAATGGTTTGCCAGACTCCTGGCATTCGCGGATGAGTTGTTTATACCTTGGCTCGAAGATATGCAGGTGCATCACTTCTCCCGGGTACACTACCACAGCAAGGGGGAATATAGGAATGAAATTTGTCATGTCGTTTACAAAAATAAAAACCAAATCAGATAATATGGTCATTTATATTACTTTCATGCCACGAAAAGCCCAATGGAAAAATTATCAGTAGTTATAATCACTTTCAACGAGCAAAAAAATATCGGCCGGTGCATCGACTCCTTAAAAGGAGTTGCTGACGAAGTGGTGGTGGTTGACTCCCTGTCTACCGACAGTACCCGGGCCATCTGCCTGGAAAAGAAGGTCCGTTTTATCGAACATGCATTTGAGGGGTATGGCAGGCAGAAGAATTTCGCCCTTCAGCAGGCATCATATGATCATATTCTTTCACTGGATGCAGACGAGGCGCTGAGTGAGGCCCTGCTCCAGGCAATTGAGACGGTGAAAGAGGATAATTTCCCCCATAGCGGGTACACCATGAACCGCTGCACCAACTATTGCGGCCAGTGGATCTATCATGGCGACTGGTATCCTGACCGGAAGATGCGGCTGTTCGACCGACGGAAGATCCGTTGGAGCCAGGATCCCGTACATGAAAGCACACAGGCGGATGAAGGCGCCAGTTTCGGGCATCTTCGCGGAGACCTTCTTCATTATTCCTACAACAGCCTGGAAGAACATATCACACAAAACAACCGTTACAGTTCCATATCGGCAGAAGCCTATTATAAAAAAGGGAAGAAGTCCGGCTGGATCCGAATGCTGGTGAACCCTGCCTGGGCCTTTGTGCACAGCTACCTGATCCGCCGCGGATTCCTGGATGGATTTTCAGGATACGTGATCGCAAAGAATATTGCACATGGCACTTTTATGAAATATTATAAACTATATGCCCTGCAAAAAGGTATTCCTGTAAAACCAGGAGCGTGATTGCGCCAGCTTGACTATTTTCGCATATAGAAAGATGATTGTTCACCAACGACCTAGAGTTTTTTATGAAGATTGCCGGTTTTACCATTATCAGGAATGCGATTTTGAATGATTACCCCATCGTGGAAGCCATTGCTTCCATCCTGCCGGTAGTTGACCTGATGATCGTGGCCGTAGGAGAAAGCGAAGATGATACATTGCAACTGATAGAAGGAATTCCTTCTGAGAAGATCAGGATCGTGAAAACATCCTGGGATCCCAAAGCCAAAAAAGGTGGGGAAGTGCTGGCCATCGAAACCGATAAAGCATTCCAGCACATACCGGAAGATTATGACTGGGCCTTCTATATCCAGGGCGACGAAGTAGTGCACGAACAATACCATGCCGCCATCCGCAAAGCCGCCGAACGGTTCAAAGACGATAAAAGAGTGGAAGGATTACTCTTCAATTACCTGCACTTCTATGGCACTTATGATTATGTGGGCGACAGCCGCCGCTGGTATCATAAAGAAGTGCGTATCATCCGCAACGATAAAACTATCAATTCTTATAAAGATGCACAGGGCTTCCGCCGCAACGGACAGAAGCTGCACGTGAAACAGATCGACGCCTTCATCTACCACTACGGATGGGTGAAAAGTCCGCAGCAGATGCAGGCCAAGAAAAGGCATATCATCCAGTACTGGTCTGAACAGCAGCAGGAAGCGGAAAAACTACAGGAGCAGGATTTCTTCGACTTCAATGATTTCGATTCCCTGGAAAAGTTTACTGGTACCCATCCCAATGTAATGCTGCCCCGCATCGCCAGCCGCAACTGGCAGGTAGAGATGGATGTGAGCCGCAAAAGATTTTCCCTCAAAGGCAGGGTGCTTTACTGGTTTGAGAAAAAGACGGGCATCCGCCTCTTCGATTTCCGTAACTATCGTACTATCTAACGCCTGTCAATAGCCGAAAAGGCAATAATCATATTTGGTTCATCCGCATAAAACTTTCTTCTCTTGACCAACTGGCCATCAATGCTGGAAATGATCAGAAGCGGCAATCGCAAGAGCCTGGCCCGCGCCATCTCTTATGTGGAGAATGAAGTGCCCGGTTATGACCGCATGCTGGCTGCCATCCCCGCCAATGATCATACAAAGATCATCGGCATCACAGGCCCGCCCGGTGCAGGTAAATCCACGCTGGTGGACGCCCTCATCGGAGTACTGGCCGGTAAGGGAAAAAAAGTGGGCGTACTCTGCGTAGACCCTTCGTCGCCCTTCAATTTCGGCGCTTTACTGGGAGACCGCATCCGTATGAGCGAATGGTACGATCATCCTGGCGTATATATCCGATCCCTCGCTACAAGAGGCTCCCTGGGAGGATTGCATCCCCGTATCATCGAGATCACGGAACTGATGAAGGCCGCCGATTTCGATTATGTGATCGTGGAAACGGTTGGCGTAGGGCAAAGCGAAGTGGAGATCGTGGGCCTTGCCGATGTTACCATAGTGGTGGTAGTTCCCGAAGCCGGTGATGAAGTACAGACCATGAAGGCAGGACTCATGGAAATAGCCGACATCTTTGTGGTAAACAAATCAGACCGCCCCGGTGCAGATCTTTTTGTGAAAAACCTGCGACTGATGCTGGCACCCGTTTTTTCCACGCATCAGTATGAGATCCCTGTAGTGAAGACCATCGCCTCCGAGAAAGAAGGAGTTGATCAACTCTTTGAAAAGGTTCACGAATTCCTGCAACATCCCGTACAGGCCTCCAAAAAACCATGGCTGCTTACAGAACGCGCATGGTTCCTCATTCAGCAATACAAAATGAAAGAGCTGGATAAAGACAGGCTGAAAACTGCTATAGAAGCCAGTTTGCAGGAGGGGCATTTCAACCTCTACCGCTTTGTACAATCCTGGCTCTGACGTTCACCGCCTTACAATACATGTTCACCGAATTGGTTTTATTACCAGATACTGTCCGGGTAGTTTTGGTGTATTAAAACAAATGGTATGAAAAAACTATTTCCCCTTACCGGATTGCTGCTGGTCATCTTTCTGATGCCCGGCTGCCTTACCGCTCTTCATCCCCTGTTCACAGAAAAAGAATTATTCCACGAACCACGCCTGCTGGGAGTCTGGAAGGTGAAGGGAGAAGATGCAATGACCGTTGCTTTTGAAAAAGGCAATCCTGATACCTTCAGTGAACTGCCTGAAGTATTGCAGAATGCCTCAGAAAAGGCTTACACCGTTACAGTAAAAGAAAATGGACAAATCGTTCAGAAGTTCTTTGCGTTCCCTACCAAACTCGGAGATGCATTGTATCTGGATTATTTCTCCAGCACCACACCCAAACAGAACAGCTACGACAATTTCTACAAAGCACATTTCACGGCTATGCACAGTTTCTATCGTATACAGTTTGATAAGAACGGCAGTTTCAAAGCCAGCAGGCTCAAAGGGGATTACCTGGCCGACCTGATCAGGAACAAGCAAATACGTATCCGCCATGAAGAAAGACCTGACGGCTCTTTTGTGATCACTGCCCCTACCTCAGAACTGCAACAGTATGTACTGAAATACGGACAGAACCCCGAAGCTTACGAAAGCAGTGAAACCTATTCAAAGATCAATTAAACCCTGCACCATGAAACCGATCCTGATAGCATTAAGCATTCTCATGCTGGCAACCAGTTCCTGCGTTACTTCCGTGCAGCCGCTGGTCAGCAAAAACAAAATGATCACCGATCCGCGCATTACTGGGGTGTGGATGCAGAATGGAACAGAGGTTACCATCGAACCGTTCTCTACCAGCGGGCTTAGCAGAGAATGGGAAAATCTGCTGAACGGAAAACAGTTGGATACAAAAAAGGAAAATGCCGAGGCAATCAAAAAATTATATGTCGTCTCCTATAAAAAGGAAGACCGTGTTTATCAATTACTGTTTTCCCTGATTCGTATAAACGGAAATCTTTTCGGAGACCTGTACCCTGCTGAAATGCTCGACAAGTTTGATCCGGAAGCTGGTTTTGGAACGGACAATGATTTTCTGCCGGGATACACCATTGCACGCCTGGCAATAAAAGACAGGGCAAACCTGTCCATCGAATTCCTGGATGGCGAACTGATCAAAAAGCAGGTACTGGCCGGGAATATGCGGCTGAAACATGAGTATGACCCGCTTTTTGGAACATTTATGATCACAGCCAGTTCGGAGGAGCTGCAGCAGTTCCTGGGAAAATATGGGAATGATGCCCGCTTCTTTCCTTCCGGGAATTCCATTAATTTAAAGCGGAAAGGATAAAAGTAAATGATGGCCATCCGTAACATATCATTGAAGCATCGCATGGCAAGATGCATGCAGCACCTCGTTTTCTGGGTGCTGCTTTTCATGTTGTTCCTGCAGGTATTCAGGAATGGCGACAGCATAGCAAAGGTGGATTATGTGTATGCTTTCCTGTTTCATGCCACCATCATTCCGGCGGTGTACATCAATCTCCTCTGGCTGCTTCCTTCTTTTGCGCATGCCTGGAAATGGCCGCTGTACCTGACATTGGTACTTTTGCTGATTGCCGTTTTCACTACACTTAATTATTTCTTCTTCCAGGACTGGAGCCAATACCTGCTGCCGGATTTCTTCTTTATTTCCTATTTCAGCTGGTGGCAGGTCAGCGCCTTTTTCTTTTTCTACCTGATCATTACTTCATTGTTGAAATTTTCCAGAAGCTGGTTTGAAGTGAATGCATTGCAGAAACAGTTACTGGAAACGGAAAAAGGAAAAGTGCAGATGGAATTACGGGCATTACAGGCCCAGGTGAATCCCCATTTCTTTTTCAATACACTCAATGGTATTTATTCCATGAGCCTGCACCAGGATCAGCGACTGCCTGATACAGTGCTGAAATTATCTCAACTGATGCGGTACTTCCTGTATGAAGCAGGCGAACAATGGGTATTGCTGGAAAAAGAATGGCAGGCATTGCTGGACTATATCTCGTTACAGCAACTGCGTGCAGGGCAGTCACTACAGGTAACCACATCCGTGAATGGACAGATCAACCGCCAGGAGCTGGCCCCCCTCATCCTTATTGCTTTCCTTGAAAATGCTTTCAAACATGGTGGACGGAATAATGAAAATAATTTTATTCATATTGACCTGGATGCAGCTGGCGACATGCTGCATTACCGGATCATCAATTCAATCGGGATCAGCAATGAAGTAGAGAAAAAACAACCGGGAGGACTGGGGATGGAGAATGTAAAAAGAAGACTGCAATTGCTTTATCCGCTTAAACACCAGTTGCAGATCACTGATAACGGACAGGAATTTATTGCTGATCTTCGAATTCAAATATGAGAAATTCCTTTAAGTGCCTGGTGATAGAAGACGAGCCACTGGCTCAGGATGTGCTGAAGAAATTCATCACAGATCATCCCAGCCTGCAATTGCTGGCTGTTTGCAACAATGCACTGGATGCACAGGCTTATATTGCCAGCCAGGAAGTTGATATCCTATTCCTGGATATCAACCTGCCGGTACTTTCCGGAACTGGCTTTCTCAAAACACTCAAGCAGGCGCCACTGGTGATCTTCACTACTGCCTATCCTGAATATGCAGTGGAAGGTTTTGAACTGGACGCCATCGATTATTTACTGAAGCCATTTTCGTTTGAGCGCTTCCTGCGTGCGGTGAACAAAGCGCTCGAAAAACTGCAGCAGAAAGGGCTCCGGCAGGATGCTGCCATCTTTATCCGGGCAGATAAGAAAGTGTACAACATTTTAGTCAGTGAAATTCTGTACCTGGAAGCCCTGGATGATTATGTGAAACTGGTTACTGCGCAACAGCAATACATGGTACATGACACTCTTAAAAATCTAAGTGAGCAATTACCTGCTACCGCGTTCTTGCGTATACACAAAAGTTTTGTGATAGCATTGAGTAAGATCAATTACGTGGAGGGTAATTATATAAAGCTTGGCGCGAAGGACATTCCTGTGGGCGCCTCCTACAAAGACGAACTTAAACGGGTGCTGGGAATCGGGTGAATACTATGATTCTTTATTGCCTTTGTACCACCTGTAGGCAACAATACCAATGATGGCTATTGGTGTAAATGCGAGGTAAACGATCCCGGTATTCAGTGCCTTTGCAGGCTTCTCGCCCAGTTGCTGAGCGGTTTTGGTGCAAATAGAACATTGCGCAACAGCCGCAGTTGCCGAGGCAACAACGATGCTTACTATGAAGATGATCTTACGCCACGTTTTCATGATCCTGGGATTGTTGAGATGCAAAAATACAACTCAAATCAATAGTACAAAGCAGTATTTGCAACCAGTAAAAATTACCATTAAACAGGGCGAATGGCGAATATGGCCTGATTTTCCGGCTTTACTTCTGCATATCGATGGGCAGGAGTGTTTATGGATTGCTGATAAAGTGATGAATTACCTGTAACGCTACAAAACAAAAATGGTGTATCATGAATGACACACCATTTTTTGTGCAGACTTTTTCTGCGAACACATGAGAAATTGACGTTGATTCTTGTTCTGATCAGATTTACTGATCTTTGTTTTTCGGTTATACTTGAATGTCAAGTCCTGATTATGCAGGTTTCTTAACGCGGCTATACACTTCCCATCCATTTGTTCCGGAGGATTTCAGTACTACAGTATGTGTACTGTTCTCAAGTGTAACATAATATGCAGTTGAACTGTCGTTGCTCATCTCAAAGAGGTCTGTGATCCAGTAGTTGCTATGGCTTTTTTTCAGATCGGCCAGCAGGTTGATAGGCAGTTGCGAGGAAACGATATTCCTTGTAACGCCCAGCAGCTCTCCTTCCTGTGAGTAGAAGGCAAACATCACCTGGCTGTTGAGTTTGAAAGTAGCTTTTGCGAATTTCTCTTTCACTTCCCACTGCACATTCTGTGCACCTGCGAAGTCTTTATTGAAAGCGCTGGAAATTCTTTCGTTTACTGATTCGAGAACGTTGGCGAAGGTTGTGCTTAATCCTGTCAGAAGAATCATTGCAACTATAATAAACTTTTTCATTTTGAATATTTTTAGAAAGGTGTTTTAATTGTTTGTTGGTTTCACTTTTAAAGCAGCTGCGCGTTTGCTTGTATACATAATAAGACGCAGCACTTTTCCCGATGTTACAATCCGGTTGCATGAAATTTCCACTTTAACAATTAAATCCTTTCATACGGATTTATTGCCGCTCACCCTCGAAAGGAATGTCTTTCCAGCTGTTACGCCGGACTACGGTGGTGCCGGAAATGCGGTCGTGCCAGTTTTTGCCCCATAAAAACGAGAATCTGTCAAAGGGAATGAGACGGCCCAGTGAGCGCAGTAAAACTTTGCGGACAGACATAGGGGATCTGAGACCAACAGGGCAGGAATTGGTCAGGCTTTGACCGGGTGTTTGGCCAAGGAACGCTTCGGAGAGGAAGAAGTAGAGGAAGTAAATGGCCACCATGCCGGAAATGATGAAGGTTACCTGCAGATAGGTCATTGTTGATTGCAGGAAAACTACCCAGAATTCGGTGATCGCATAAAAGAACAAAAGGTCTGTTACATGGTGCAGGAACCGGTTCCATTTACCGGGCGTTTCCCAGAGCGTATAATCAGAGAGATTGATCCGGAAAATATCCTTTTGCGGAACACCTTTCCAAAGTACTGCTGATATGATTATCATCAGGCTTAGGCGTATAAGCCCCCAAAATCCATTCGCATCATCCCAATTCTGCTTCCATTCTGCTATAAGAGTAAGCTGGTTCGCAATACTGGAAATGGTATACATGATGAAACTGCTGCGAAGGATATAAGCTGCAGTTTCTTTTTGTTTTTTCTGTGGATTGAGAAAATAGCTGATGGAAACAACAATAAGGAATAGCATTATCAATTGATGTAATGCCAGCTTGATCACAAATATATACCTGTATGGTGCCACCCGGAAAGGCGATGTGAGAAAGGAATAGATATATCTTTCAACCGGGAATTCCCACAATGCATTGAAACCGATAATGAGCATCGGTATCAGCGCTATGGCAAACGGCACTGATCTTCTCATGCCTGTTCTTTTGTATCTTCTCCTTCAAACACAATATCCTCCCAGCTGAATGCATGTACCACCGTAGTACTTGAAGCCTTGTCATGCCATTTGCCATTCCACAGGAATGATAACGGATCAAAGGGAATGAGCCGCGCAAAACTTCTGCCAAGGATCTGACCGGTACTTAACCTTCCACCCACACCCACCACGCAGGAACCAGTGAGGGCCTTGCCCAGGGTTTGACAGAACAGCGCTTCAGCAACAAAATAGTAGATAACGAAATTGATCAGGGAGACCAGATAAGAAAGCAGAACATTCTGATCATAATATTCATACACGCCGGCGGCCAGGAGCCAGTCGAACGACAGGCAGGTGAAAAAACAGGAATCTACAAAGTAATGAAGCAGCCTTTGGTTGCCGCCAGTGTAAGAAACCAGCTCGTAATCGGAAAGATTGATCCTGGGAATGGCATTGGCTGGCTTGTCCATCCATAACACAACACCTATAAAAATGAAGATCAGGAAGCGGGCACCCAACGTGATATAGTTGAAAAGCTCTGGCCCGAAACCTCCCCTGAACATAATCAGGATTACAGATGGAAGTGAGAACAGCAGTTCCATTATGAACACCAGCCTGATCAGTGAATACAATTTATTCTTCATTGCCTGGTCTGAACTGAGCAGGTATACAATAGGAACGATTATCATGAATGCTGTAGAAAGCTCAATCATTGTCCATTTAAAGAGGTCTGACCATCGCCGGGGTTCTGTCAGTGCCTCCGACAGCAATTGAACATAGTACTTTTCGGAAGAAAAGTTCCAGATAAAGAACCAACCGATATAAGTAAGCGGTATGAGGATGATGGCAGCGGTGGTGAGATTCTTCATGGTAATGCTGGATGCGGTTTAATATGGAAGCTAATATAATCGTTTCGTTCCTTATTTCTAAATATGGTAAATGAAAAAGGCTGTCCGTTACAGACAGCCTTCAACTTAGATTATATCAGAGAGCCGGTCCTTAGGACATGCTCTTCGCATATTTCTTTCTTTCCTCTTCATCCAGGATGGTCTTACGCATACGGATGTAGTTAGGCGTTACTTCGATACACTCATCCTGCTGGATATACTCCATGCACTCTTCCAGGGTCATCAGCGTTTTAGGAGCGATGCGGGTTGCATCGTCACTGCCGCTGGCGCGGTGGTTGGTGAGTTTTTTGCCTTCAGTAGCATTCACTACCAGATCGCCTGGTTTGATGTGCTCGGCAATGATCATACCTGCGTATACGTCTTCACCCGGATCAACGAAGAAGGTTCCGCGATCCTGCAGTTTATCGATAGAGTAACCGGTTGTTTTTTCAGTGTTCTTTGAAAGAAGAACACCATTGTTCCTTCCGGGGATAGTTCCTTTCCATGGTTTGTACTCGCTGAAACGGTGTGCCATTACAGCTTCACCCGTTGTAGCAGTGAGCATCTGTGTACGCAGACCGATCAGACCTCTTGAAGGAATATCGAATTCCAGGTGCTGCATTTCGCCCTTGGTTTCCATCACCAGCATTTCACCCTTACGGCGTGTAACGAGGTCAATTACCTTGGATGCAAACTCCTGCGGAACGTCTACAACCAGTGTTTCGTAAGGCTCGCATTTCTTACCGTCTATCTCTTTCACGATCACCTGGGGCTGACCCACAGTGAGTTCATATCCTTCACGACGCATGGTCTCGATCAGTACACCGAGGTGGAGGATACCACGACCGTATACTACCAGGCTATCGCCTTCTTCGCTATCTGTTACTTTAAGTGCAAGGTTCTTTTCTGTTTCTTTCATCAGACGGTCACGGAGGTGACGGCTGGTAACAAACTTACCATCCTTACCGAAGAAAGGAGAGTTGTTTACAGAGAACAACATGTTCATGGTAGGCTCATCAACGCTGATGATCGGCAGTGCTTCAGGGTTTTCAGCATCAGCAACAGTATCGCCGATATTGAAATCTTCCAGACCAACTACTGCGCAAAGATCACCTGCAACTACTTCGCTTACTTTCTTTTTACCCATGCCTTCAAATACATAGAGCTCTTTCACCCTTGACTTTTTGATGGTGCCATCAGCCTGCATCAGGGCGATAGGCTGGTTTTCTTTGATAGTACCTCTTGATACCTTACCGATAGCAATACGGCCAAGGAAAGAAGAGTAATCAAGAGAAGTGATCTGCATCTGCAGCGGACCTTCACTCACCTTGGGAGGAGGAACGTGCTTGATGATACCATCCAGCAATGGAGTGATGTCTTCACATTGTGTGAGAGAATCGTTGAACCAGCCGTTCTTTCCGGAACCATAATAGGTAGGGAAGTCCAGCTGCTCTTCAGTGGCATCCAGGTTGAAGAAAAGCTCGAATACCGCGTCATGAACTTCATCAGGACGGCAGTTGGGCTTATCAACTTTATTGATGATCACAATTGGTTTCAGGTTGAGCTGAAGCGCTTTCTGAAGAACGAACCTTGTTTGAGGCATTGGACCTTCAAAGGCATCTACCAGCAGGCACACACCATCGGCCATTTTCAGTACGCGTTCTACCTCACCACCAAAGTCGGCGTGACCCGGAGTATCGATCACATTGATCTTAACATCCTTGTAGGTTACGGCGGCATTCTTACTGAAGATGGTGATACCACGCTCTCTTTCGAGGTCGTTACTGTCCATGATCAGTTCACCTGTTTCCTGATTGTCACGGAATACTTTTGTTGCATGCAGGATCTTGTCTACAAGCGTTGTTTTTCCGTGGTCTACGTGCGCGATGATCGCTATGTTGCGAATATTCATAACTGTGAGTGTCGTTCTGCCGGTGTGTTAAGTGCTTTTTCAGCCTTCCGGCATTACCATTTTTTTGAGGCGCAAAGGTACGTTAATTCAACGGGAGGGCAAAAGTATCCTTCAAACTTATTATTTTGGTAAAACTGAGCCTAAGAGAATGATTTACAGCGCTCTGAAAACCAGTGAATTGCCTTTGCGAAAGGTTAAAGTTTACGGAATATTCAGTTTTTAAGGAAATCCATTAATTTCAACCCAAATTTACTGAATGCGGAAAAGGAACTGGCTTTTCATACTCCCCCTGCTCCTCCTGATCGTGTACCTGCTGGGCCCCAAACCATCCACTCCGGTCTACTCAAGCGATATGCCTGCAGTGCCCTCAGGCGCCAATGACCTGGTGAGCTATGTAGCCGGTGAGGAAGCCGCTCATAAGCTGAAAAAGGACAATGAAGCCCGCATCGTCTGGTTCAATGACAGCCTGAAGAATATAACGCCCTGTTCCATCGTTTACCTTCATGGTTTCAGCGCCTCCCAGGAAGAGGGAGACCCCGTGCATGAAAAGATCGCCAAGGAATATGGCTGTAACCTCTACCTCAGCAGACTGGCTGAGCACGGCATCGATACCACTGAAGTGATGGCCAATCTCACGGCCGACAAATACTGGGAATCCGCCAAAAGAGCCCTGGCCATCGGCCGCAAACTGGGACAGAAAGTGATCCTCATGGGTACTTCCACCGGCGGCACCCTGGCCCTGAAGCTGGCGGCGGCCTATCCCGATGTATACGCCCTGGTACTGATGAGCCCCAATATCGAGATCGATGACCCCAATGCCTGGCTGCTCAACAACCCTTGGGGACTGCAGATCGCACGGATGGTGAAAAGTGGAAAATATATCGAATCCACCTCCGATACCCGCCCCGAATACAAACAGTACTGGACTCCCAAATACCGCATCGAAGCAGCTGTAGCACTGGAAGAGCTCCTGGAATCCTCCATGACGCCCGCCACCTTCCATCGCATCGATCAGCCCACGCTGGTATTATATTATTATAAAGATGAAGTGCACCGCGACAGTACCGTTCGGGTAAGCGCCATCAAAAAAATGTATGAAGAGCTGGGCACTCCGGCCGGTAAAAAGCGCGCTGTATCTGTCCCCAACGCCGGTAACCACGTGATCGCTTCCTGGATCAAATCAAAAGATGTGGCAACTGTAGAAGCCGAAACCGCAAAATTTTTCACCGAAGTATTAGGATTGCCCAAACATTAGTTCCGTTTGAAATAGTTTCATTTTACCTGCATTTATTCTTTCCGTAATTTACCGGAACTAAATGTGTTTGCTATATGATCCGATCAGTGATAGCCGGCATCGGCAGGTATGTCCCCGAAAATGTAGTTACCAACCAGGACCTCACCCGCTACATGGAAACCAGCGATGAATGGATCCAGGAACGAACCGGCATCAAAGAACGCCGGTATGCCCACCGAACAGAAGAAACCACCACTACCATGGGCGTGAAAGCCGCTGAGATCGCCATCGAAAGAGCAGGCCTCACACCACAGGATATCGACTTCATCGTGTTTGCCACCCTCAGTCCTGATTATTATTTCCCCGGCTGTGGCGTACTGGTTCAGCGCGCCATGAAGATGAAAGAGATCGGCGCCCTGGACGTGCGCAATCAGTGCAGCGGATTTGTGTACGCACTCAGCGTGGCTGACCAGTTCATCAGGTCAGGCATGTATAAAAATATCCTCGTGATCGGAAGCGAGAAACACTCTTTCGGTCTGGATTTCAGCACACGCGGCCGCGCTATCAGCGTGATCTTCGGAGACGGCGCCGGCGCTGTTGTATTGCAACCTACCACAGACGAGAACCGCGGGATCCTCAGCTCCCATCTTCACAGCGATGGGGAAAGTGCCGAGATCCTGGCCATGTACAATCCCGGTACCCATGCCAATCACTGGATGGAACAAAAGCTGGCCGACTTCGATGAAGCAGAGATCGGCGAGATGTTCATGAGCCATAATATGATCGATCAGGCACAGAACTATCCGTACATGGACGGCCCGTCAGTTTTCAAAAAAGCGGTGGTGAAATTCCCCGAAGTGATCATGGAATCGCTGGACAAGAACGGATTTAAACCATCCGATCTGCGTATGCTCATCCCGCATCAGGCAAACCTGCGGATAGCACAGTTTGTGCAGCAGAAACTGGGGCTACGCGATGACCAGGTACATAATAATATTCAGAAGTACGGAAATACTACAGCTGCTTCAGTGCCTATCGCTTTGTGCGAAGCGTGGGAGGAAGGGAAGATAGAGAAGGGAGACCTTGTTTGTCTGGCTGCGTTTGGGAGCGGGTTTACCTGGGCAAGTGCGTTGCTGAAATGGTAATTTGCTCGCAGGGTTGCATTTCTCAGGCTGGAAAACATACCCACACCTTTGAGGATATTTTATGGGCTGTGGTGGGGTATGTTATGGCTTTGGTGCTATGCCGGGCGATGGGATCGTATGTTTTCAAGGCCTGTTCCATGCAATCCCTGCTCGCTATGGGCAGCGGGAGAGTGCAACAGTTTTTAATACAGCACGTAGATTTTTGATTTCTTCAGGTTGTTTTATACTCGGTAACGTTGATTTAGTAATTCACTGATGGCTTGTTGTGAGCGTATGAGTGATTCCGTTTGCGGAAGGGGAATGTTGTGCATATCCTCGTTGAGCTGAACGGCTTGAACATTGTCTTTGAGTTGCAGGTTGATAAGCTCCATGATCTCTGTTTTGATAACAGGATTGTATACGGGGAAGCACACTTCGATGCGGCGGTAGATATTGCGGTTCATCCAGTCGGCCGAACCCATGTAGAGCTGCGGATCGTTGTTGTTCTGGAAGATGAATACACGGCCGTGCTCCAGGTAGCGGTCCACGATACGACGGATGGTAATATGCTCACTCATGCCCGGAATGCCGGGAATAAGACAACAGATGCTTCTAACGATCAGCTGTATGCGAACGCCTGCATTGGAGGCCTCGTACAGTTTTGTGATGAGCATATTCTCCTGGAGATTGTTCAGTTTGATAATGATGCCGGCAGGAAGCCCCTTCTTTGCATTGTTGATCTCCCGGTCGATGAGGCTGGTGAAGCGGTCCAGCAGGTTGAACTGGGCTACCAGCAGATGTGCAAAAGGCAGGAGGCCGGGAGTCAGTGGTTTTTTTCTTTCTGATAAGAAGACGAACAGTTGCTCCAATTCAGTGAGCATGCCCTGGTGAGCGGTGAGCAGGATATGGTCTGTGTAGAAACGGGCAGTGGTTTCATTGAGATTGCCGGTGGCCAGCAGGCCCACATGATGAGGACGGTTGCTGATCATGCGTTTTACCAGTGCTACCTTTGCATGCACCTTGAGTGTGGGAATGCTGTAAATGATGCGGACGCCGGCTTCTTTCATCCGCTTGCTCCAGCGGAGATTATTGGCTTCATCGAAGCGGGCCTTCAGTTCCACGAACACCACTACTTTCTTTCCGTTCTTTGCTGCGCTGATGAGCGCTGTGGCAATGCGCGAGTCACTTGCGATGCGATAGAGCGTAACAAATATTTCTTCTACGGATGGATCGATAGCCGCTTCGTTGAAGAAGCGAAGCACCGTATTGAAAGACTGGAAGGGCGCGTGGAGGATGATATCTTTCTGACCGATCTCATTGAGTAGCGACCCTTGTGGATTGTTCATGCGATAGGTGAGCACCGGCCATTTGGGATATTCAAGCAGGGAGCTCTCAACAGGCAGACTGGCAAGGTCGCGGAGATTATGATACACTCCCCCTTCCATGATGCTGGCCTTCTCCAGGTTGAAAAGATTGATGAGCGCCTGCAGGCATTCAGGCGGCGTACCCGCGCCATAAAGCAAGCGGGTAGCGAAACCATAATCGCGCTTGGCAATCTGCTTCTCAATTTTTTCGGCCAGGTCGCCTTCGTATTCGTCCATGATGTCGAGGGCCGCGTCCCGTGTTACTTTGAAGCTGTAAAAGGAATCGATGGTCTGGTTAGGTAAAACAAGTTGCAGGTTGCACCGGATGATATCTTCCAGGAAGAGAATATATTTCGTTTGTTCGTGGATGATAGAAAGAAAACGGGGCAGAACATCTGAGGGAACATTCACGATGATCACTTCCTGCCGGTTGCTGGCGCTGCTGGCAATGGCGGCCAGGTAGATCTTGTTGTTCTCAGGAAAGAGCGAAGCACGGCGATCAGTGAGATAAATGGGTTGCAGAAAAGCCAGTACCTGGGTGAAGAAATAGTCCGTGGCTGCTGCCCGCACCGGTTCAGGGATGGGCCGGTTGAACACCAGCTCTGTATTGAGGCTTTCCTGGAGCTCGGGGATGATGCCGCGCAGGATATTGCCGAAGAGCTGCTGTTGCAGGTGGATGCGCTGGTTGGCTTCCTGAACGGTGGTGAAAACGGGAAAGCCTTTGCGCGGCGATTTTTCGTACAGCTTTTCCAGCGCCATCAGGGCCGGCATCCGCACCCGGTAAAATTCGTCGGAGTTGGAAGAGTAAATGGACAGGAATTTGATCCTTTCCAGCAATGGCACCCTGTGGTTGCCTGCTTCCTGTAATACCCTTTCGTTAAATGATAACCAACTCAGGTCCCGATCGAAAAATAAGGCTTCACTCATGGTTCAAAACTAATAATTTTGCCACGCATGCGAAGAAAGATCATCTATCTTATCAATCCTATTTCCGGCACCCGGGGCAAAACTTCCCTGAAGGAGCTGGTGGTCAGCAAAACCAAAGAGCGGAAAATACCGTTCGAGGTACTCCCAACCATGATCGATGGAGATTATCGTTTCCTTAAATCCAAGATCAAGGATGATGGAATTACAGATATTGTTGTATGTGGAGGTGATGGGTCTGTAAATGCAGTGGTGTATTCCCTGGCGGATATGGAAGTGAATTTCGGTATCGTGCCGATGGGATCGGGAAACGGACTGGCCTATGCAGCCGGCATTCCAAAGAACAGTGCTAAGGCGCTGGACATAGTTTTCGACGGAAAGCCCTTACCTACTGATGCTTTTCTGGTCAATGAAAAATTTGCCTGCATGCTCTGCGGCCTCGGCTTTGACGCCAAAGTGGCTCACGAATTTGCAGAACAACCCAAGCGGGGACTTGCTACCTATGCTTCTCTCACTACCAGGAACTTCTTTTCCGCTAAAGCATATCCTTTCAAAGTAAAGGCAAATGGACTGACATTCTCCACTGAGGCATTCTTCATCAGCGTGGCCAACAGCAACCAGTTTGGGAATAATTTCACGATCGCTCCGCAGGCAGAGTTATCAGATGGTATGCTGGATGTGGTGATTGTGAAGAAAATTGCCAAGCCCTTGCTGCTGCTCACTGTAATGAAACAGGTGATTGCCGGCAAGATCAGAAAAGTGGAGAACTCACTGCGCTCGCCCGTGATCTATTTTCAAACCGATAACCTGGTGATAGAAAATATTGCAGAAGCGCCGTTGCATATCGACGGAGAGCCGAGAGACTCATTGAAGAACCTGTCGATCCGCGTACTGCCACATCATTTCAAGCTTATTCATCCTGCTTCGTAAGGGAGGCCGGATGGCCTTTTATATAACCAGTAAATTTCCGGAAACTTTCCATATTGATATCGCTTTCCATCGCTTCTCCGATATCCTGTTTCTCGCGCTTGGATAAACGGAAGTTGAGCGCAGCCGCTGCGTCTTCTTTTTTGGGGATGTATTGAAAGGTAAGGCGCCGGAAATGTCCACCCAATAATTCCTGCGTGAGGCTCAGCATTTCATTCTGTCCGTATTCCTGCATCTTGAACCAGTTATACTGCAACAGCAGCATGGGCTTGGTGGCAATGTCTGTAATGGCGCCGGATTCATAAGGATGATCCCAGCCTCCCATCTTCCGGTCGCGGATCTGCAGGAGCACTACGCCACTGGTATTCTCTTTGATCCAGTCATCGAATACCTGCACAAAACGGGTGGCTGTTTCCTGTCCGAAATTATCGCGAAGGCCTGCATCCATCACGTCTATTACAGGCGTGCTGGGCAGCCATACATTGGGTAACACGTAAGGGAAGGTGGCATTCATACGAAGTGCTGTGAGCATACGGAGATTGAGTGGATCCTGTTTAGCGAAGAGAGCCTGGTAATCCACAGCGTCGATATCAACATCCGCATCGCGGATGGTATCATAGAGCGGCCTCATGAGAAAGCTGGCGGGCTGGGTGCAGATGATCATTTTCCGGCCATCGCGGGTGATCACGGAATTGAAAAGCATGATGGGCATTTTCGATTGTACCTCATCGTTATATTGCTCTCGTAGCTGTTTGTTGAGCAGTCCTTTGGTATTGGAATTCAGTTTCTCTTCAAAGGCATAACCCCTGTCTTTCACATACTCGAATTTGCCAACAGTGAAGCGTTGTGCAGGCGCAGCCAGGTCGCGGGCCACAAAGGAAGTGAACAGGGAGTTCAGCAGGTCGCTGGAAATATCATCCACGTACTGCTTATTACGCAGGTCGATGGGTTTACCATTGTCCTTTTCCCGGGCGAGCTCCCGGAAATAGGCTGCGCCAAGCATGCCGCCGGAAGCACCCGTGATGAGGAAGGTCTTCTTCATCAGTTCTCCGTTGCTGAGGCTATCCAGCCTTTGCAGAACGTTCATGGTGAAGGTGGCGCTGCGGTTGCCGCCTCCACTGGTATTGATGAGGAATAACACAGGTTTGGGACTGTCCTGTTTTGCTTTCCACTTTTCCAGAATTTCTATCCAATGGGCCTTGTCGGCTTCCACATGAGAGGGAGAGCATAACGCCATCAGGGCCTCCTGTGAGTATTCGGGACGGTCTTCCTTTATCGCATAATCAAGACCGTAAGCCTTGTTGGTGGGATCGATGATGCCATAACGGTAGAGCACATTCAGGATAAGGAACACTATCACCATGGCCGGAATGCTCCAGCTCTGCAGGAAGTAGGTGAATGCGCCTGACACAGCGATCAGGATGGCAAAGAAAAGGGTGATGCCGGCTGCTGCGGGAAGCTGGAACAGTGGATTGTCTAACCAGAAGCCTACGCAGATCAGGAATATAAAAGCTACAAATATGGAGATCACTGCTGCAAAGTGGTGACGGCTGAAAATGGTTTCCAGGAATTCGCGGGAATAGTGGGAAACGTCCCGTACTTTTTTGAGCTTGAAAAGAGAATTCAGGTACCATTCCACTTTCACGAGCCTGCTTTCCGTGGCGCGGGTCTCGCCTTTGCGGAACTGCGCTTTGAACAGTTGGGGATTACTGATCACGGGAGCTAGCCTGCGGATAATGGTCTTGTCGGCACGGAAGAAATAAAACAGGGAGATGATCACAATGAAGGTCAGCCCCAGCAGGAATCCCAGCACCAGCAGGAAAATATCCCAGGTACCCATCAGTTCCTTATCTCTTGCAAAAGCTACGGCGTTGATGAAATAGAAAATGAGGAAGGCGAAAGGGATCGCAAAATTATTGATACAGTATTTGAGGAAAGGATTGGAAGTAGTGGCCAGGAAACGGAAATGCCTGCTGAAAAGAATAAACGTGGTGATATTCCAGCTCATGATGAAGATGCCGATGGCAACGCCTACAATGGAAGCGCTGATGGCGTTCACCTTGCCCAGGTATTCCGGCGCCAGGTAGAGGGAATCTGCGCCAAAGCTCTTCATGAAAGTGCCATTGACGGTACTGAAGAGAATGAACCAGAAGATCAGCAATACCTGGAACTTCTTGAAGTGAAGCAGGAACAACTGCAACGGGAATGAGCAATATAGTCCTCTCAGGAATGCTTTCATATCTTACAGACTCGGGCCGGGGTTTGCCGGCATTCTGCCTACAATTTACAATAAAACAAAACGGTTTAGATACAATTACGTTGGTTCCGTTGTACTGGTTTTTCTGACCAGGTACAACATGGCCACCAGGCTCAGTACCAGCAACATTCCTGTTACCTGGTGCAGCTGCGCCATCCATTCAAAACTTCCCCAGCGACTGGGCACAATGTACGGTGCGGTAAGTACAGCAACAATACCCAGCAATACCTGGATCAAAACAAATACCAACGGATATTTGCGTGCTTTATTGAAAGCGGCACTGTTTGTTTTCAGCTTGAAAAGTTTACCTGAATAAATGATGATCAGTACCAGTAACAGGTATGCCAGACCGCGGTGCACAAAATGAATGGTGATCTTATTCTCAAAGAAGTTGAGAAGAGCGGGGGATTCCCTCAGCATGCCGTCCGGCACCAGGCTGCCGTTGATGGTTGGCCAGGTAGGTGCAGCTATGGCGGCCTTATGTCCTGCCATGAGAGCGCCGAAGATCAGCTGCACAAAAAGTATGATGAGCAACCACCATGTCCATTTGCGGATACCGGGGTGAGAGATAGTATTTTTTTGTGTGATACGAAGGTCCAGTGCAAACCAGTATGCATAGGCAATCAGGCCGAGGGCGAAGACAAAGTGCAGCGCCAGTCTTGTAGGCTTAACATATACAGCATCGCCGGTAAGGCCGCTGGCCACCATGATCCAGCCGATTGCGCCCTGTAATGCCCCGAAGAGGAAGAGGGTGATCAGGGGGACCATCATTTCCTTTTTCAAAAACTTTTTGGCTATCAGGTACACAAAACCTACTACAAATACAACTCCTATGAGCCTGGCCCAGAAACGGTGAAACCATTCCCAGAAGAAAATGAATTTGAAATCTGATAAAGTGAAATCGGAATTGAGGTAATGATACTGTGGGGTCTGCTGGTATTTCTGGAACTCGCGGAGCCAGGCTTCTTCATTCAACGGAGGGAGGGCGCCTGTAACAACATTCCATTCGGTGATGGACAATCCGGAGCCGGTCAATCTTGTGATACCGCCGAGCACTACCTGGATCAGCAACATCACTACACCGATCATGATCCAGTTGGCAACTGCTTTGGATCCCGGGCCATAAGACCCTGGTTGCAATAAATCAGCAGGGGGTGATTGTGTCTTCATAGCGCGCACAAAGGTAGGGACAAACCCGTTTGCGCATGCAGCAAATCAGGAAACTATTACCAGCGGAAAAGTTCTTTGCTGAGAACATAGAGGCCCATGGCAAGAACAAACCATCCGAATCCTTTTTTGAGGGAGGCTCCGGAGATCCTGTCAGACAAACTGGTGCCGATAAAGATGCCACTTACTGCAATGGCGGTGAAGACCAGCAGCTGCATCCAGTTGATATGATATTGTCCGGAGGTACTGAAAAAACCGAAGAGAGAGCTGAAGGCCATGATGGTGAGGGAGGAGCCTACTGCCTCTTTCATGGGCAGTTTCCCGAAGAGCACCAGGGCCGGAATGATGAGAAAGCCGCCGCCTGCACCTAATAATCCGGTTACGATGCCCACGGCAATGCCCTGGAAAAAGAGCGGGCCCATTTTACGTGGTTTGTCGGGAGGAGGCACCACGGAGAGTGTTTTTCTTCCGTTTTTGATCATGGAATAAGAACTGGCCAGCATCAGGCAGGCAAAAAGGAGCATCAGGAACATGCCCTTATTCATATCATAGCCACCGATAGTGAAAATATGATCCGGTATCCTTGGGACCAGGAAATGCCTGGTGGTGAAAACCGATAACATGGAAGCGCTGCCGAAAACAAAAACAACGGGAAAATCTATCAGTCCTTTCTTATAGGATCTTACTGATCCTACGAGGCTGCAGCTGCCCACCACAAAGAGAGAGTAAGCAGTAGCCAGTTCAGGCGGCACTTTCAGGAGATATACCAGCACAGGTACTGTGATGATAGAGCCGCCTCCACCGATCAAGCCCAGTGAAACGCCAATCAGCACAGCAATGATATAGGCAAGAATCTCCATGAAAAATTTAGCAAAAGAACGGAATCTTTAGCGATTATGGATTTGAATACACATGTGAGTAAAAATAAGGTACCAACCATGCAGGTATTCCTGCCAATCCCTACTTTTGGGGCAAAGTTCAGCATTTGCTTAAAAATTATCACCAGGAAGAATTATTGGAAGCCGGCTGCGATGAAGCAGGACGTGGCTGCCTGGCCGGTCCGGTAGTGGCTGCGGCAGTAATACTGCCTGTGGACTTCTATCATCCGTTGCTGAACGATTCCAAACAGGTGACGGAAGAGCATCGATATGAACTGAGAAGCTTCATCCAGGAAAAGGCCCTCAGCTATGCAGTGGCCATGGTGTCACATGAAGAGATAGATGAGATCAATATTCTCAAAGCTTCTTTCAAAGCCATGCACCTGGCGGTGGCGCAACTGAAGCAGCCGCCCAAACTACTGCTCATCGATGGAAACCGTTTTATTCCATACCAGGGCATTCCTCATACCTGCATCGTTAAAGGTGATTCCATTTACTCCAATATTGCAGCAGCCAGCATCCTCGCAAAAACTTACCGCGATGATCATATGAAGCAACTGCACGAGTCTTTCCCTCACTACAAATGGGACAGGAATAAAGGATATGGCACTGCGGACCATCGCCGCGCCATCATGAGCCATGGGCTTAGCCCTTACCACCGCCGTTCCTTCCAGTGCTTCTCCTCTGAAGAACAGCTGGAACTGGATTTATAGTTTCCCTAACAATTCTCACCACCCTCTCCATTAAACGCAACAGAACAGCAGGCGTCTGATATGTAAAGATTGTTTCACTACAAAATTTACAGATTATGAAAGCTTCAATTTTCCTCTCGATGTTACTGATGACGATAGTTGGTGTAGGCACATTGCAAGCTCAACCCAACAGGAATCAGAAAGAGCGTATATATAACGGCGTTAGAACCGGTCAGCTGACAAAAGCAGAAACACTCAGACTGGCCAAAGATCAGAAAGATATCCGTATGGACCGCTTACGTTATAAGAGGAATGATGGCCGCATCAGTCCACGCGAAAGAAAGCATTTGATCCACGAACGCAAACAGGCCAGCAGAAAAATATACCACTATAAACACAATGGCCGCGTTCGCTGCAAATAAATAAGGATGGTTTTTCAGGTGGTTGTACTTTGGGGGCTGACTAGTGATAGTCGGCCCTTTTTTATTTCGCAGTGCCCAGTCGCTCGCGTCCCCGCGAGCGACTGATTTCCGAGTAAAGGCATCAGTACATGTCCGGAAAAAAGCTGAATTTCCTTTCGTTCCATTCATTCTTAAGCATGCTGTAAAAAATACTGTCCCTTCTCCTGTTGGAGTGCATCTGCATATGGCTCCGCAGCACGCCTTCGGGTATCATTCCTACTTTGAGCAGGGCAGCTTTGGCGCGCTCATTTGTATTGTCTGTTTTGATCTCCACACGTTCCATCTTCATCACTTCAAACGCATAACTGAGCAGGGCGAATTTAGCATGCCTGTTAACGCCGGTGCCGCGGAAGTCAGGCCCCAGCCAGCTCCAGCCGATCTCGATGCGGGAATCGTAAAAAGAGATATTCCCAAGACTGGTGCTGCCGCAGATCTCATATGTGTCCTTGTCTATAACGGTGAAGGGCATGCGCTTATGAGCTGCTCTTTCTTCCAGCGCCACATAGATCCAGGAGCGCAGTTCTTCGGGATCGCTGAGGTCTTTGTTGAAGTAAGTCCAGGTGTCTTTGGGGGCGGCCAGCGGGAGGAAGGCTTCAAAGTCTTCCGGCTTCAGCAGTCGCAGGATCACGCGGGGCGTTTCCAGTTCAAAGTGTTGGGGAAAGTATTGTTCGTATTGAAGTTGAACAGACATGTTTTTTACGTTTAGGATAATTTATTCTTCAGTGAGTTCAAAGGTGCCGGCACCCTGTCTGGTTACAACGGGATAATCGCCGGTGCAGTCAACAATGGTAGAGGGCGTCATGCCGCCGATACCGCCATCGGCCACCAGGTCAACCAGTTTACCGAATTTATCGAGCATCAGTTCGGGATCGGTATATTCTTCCACCATGTCTCCCGGCAGGGAGGCGCTGAGGATGGGATGGCCCAGTTCTTTCACAATGGCGCGGGCGATATTGTTGTCGGGTATCCGCAGACCGATGGTGTCTTTTTTGCTTTTGAGGATCTTCGGCACTTCCTTGCTGGCCGGCAGGATGAAAGTATATGGCCCGGGAAGGTAACTTTTCAGCATCCGGTACATGGGAGTGCTGATGCTTTTGGTGTATTGGCTGAGATCGCTGAGATCATAACAAATGAAGCTCAGCTGGGCTTTCTGAGGATCCACTCCCTTGATGCGGGCAATGCGTTCAACTGCTTTGTGTTGATATATGTCACAACCCAGGCCATAAATGGTATCAGTAGGGTAAATGATCACACCGCCCTTTGAGAGGGTGGCCGCAATGGTCCGGATATTCCTCGGCTGCGGGTCTTCTGGATGCAGGTGTAGTAACATATTATGGATTAAGGTGTAAAGGTGCAAAATTGTCACCATACCGCCATATTCCGGGGGCGGGCTGTACCGCCAAAATGAATTTAATGTTAGATTTGCCCAAAACTGTTGCTATGCGCTTAAAGCCTGTTGACAGAGTAGACAATATCAGTGGCGAAGATTTTCAGCAGCACTATTATAAACCGATGAAGCCTCTCGTAATCAAAGACCTCGCCAAGGCCTGGCCTGCTTACGACAAATGGAACTGGAACTATTTCAAAAGTATCGTAGGAGACAAGCGAGTAGGGCTCTACAACAATGTGAAGAGCGATGCTTATACCCCCATCAATACAGCAGACGATTACAAGACCTTCGGGGAATACATTGATATGATCAGCCAGGGCCCGGCGGGTTGGCGCATCTTCCTCTTCAATATTTTTGATCACGCTCCCCAGCTCACCAGCGATTTCACCTGGCCTGAGGACCTGATGAAGGGATTTGTGAAGAAATATCCCATGCTGTTCACCGGTGGCGCCACCAGTATCACCCATATGCACTTTGATATCGACCTGTCCCATATCATGCACACACAGTTTTCGGGCAGGAAGCGAGTATTGCTTTTCCCCTTCGAGGAGCAGCACAAGCTATACCGTAAGCCTTTTGAAGTGCTCAGCCTGGCGGATTTCAGCAATTATTCTGAGAATACCGGAAAGCCGGATTATGATCAGTTCCCGGCGTTGAAGCTGGCCGAGGGCTATGAAGTGATCCTGGATCATGGAGACACGCTTTTCATGCCGGCGGGTTACTGGCACCATATGGAGTACCTCGACAGTGGCTTTGCCATGAGCCTGCGGGCCCTTCAGAAATCGCCTATCGGCAAACTGAACGGGCTCTGGAATCTCTTCGGCATGCGTGGCATCGATACCCTGATGAAGCGCACAGCCCCCAAATGGTGGTACGATTATAAAAAAGAAAAAGTATTCAAAGCGGCGGGAAGAATCATGGAAACTACCAGTATTCACTGATGTTTCTGTTACTGATTTTTGTCAGCTATTATTGATTTATTGCAACACTGTTAAAATTTCTTCTTAAAAATGTTGATTTTTAAGAAAACAGTCTTTACTTTTACCCTGCTTATGCGCTGAAACACTATTCTCACCGACAAAGCACCCTCTACTATCCAATCTCCTCATTTCCAACCATCCAATCTCCGGTATCTAAAGTCTGATGTGAGGACGATCCTTTTTTCTGTGTTAACTATTTCCGTGTTGATATTTGTTGTATCCCAACCCTTGTAAATAAGCTTACCTCGTTGTGTTCGTAACCTTCGTAGTTACATGTCATCGGTGTTATGTATCCATACACTTGATGATGGTGTTTTCTGCAACCACATTATTATTTTTTTGATTCCTGAATAAAAAAAGGAAACTCAATACAATGCCAATGGCTTCTTTTACGGAGCCAAAGCAATTGCTACAAAGATTTTTTATGGCGAGGCCTAATAAGCTGATGCCACCCCGCTGGGAAAGATCCAATACGCTTTTATGGGAAATGCCCAACCTATTAGTAGATAGAACTCATTGCTAACTTCTTTCTTTTTGTGGTTTCAGAGGTAAGCACATGCCGGCGATTTCCATCGCTGGCTTTTTTATTTCGAAGTGAAACAGAACAGCAAAAGAAAAAGCCATACTCCAGGTATGGCTTGCTATCAAGAATTCTTATTCCTTTTTATTAAGCGATGGTCCAGGTTTCATGGCCTCTCAACAGTTTGTCGAGGTTGCCATTTCCTTTGGAAGCGATCACTTCTTCGATCTGCAGCGCCATCATTTCTTCGTAGCAGGGGCGGTCAGTTTCATAGAATACGCCGAAGGGCCTGGGAAGATGACCTTCCACACGCGGGTCATCAAACATGCGGACGAGGATCTGCGCTTTGTAGAAGTCGCGCTCATCATGCACCCACAGATCATCTGTGCTGGCATTTTCTCCCAACTCCACGATCACAGGTCTGAAACCATCCAGTTTGATGCCTTTATTGCGCTGGGCGCCAAAGATCAGGGGCTTGCCCTGCTCCAGGAAGAGGGTATTATCCGGTTTGGAGGATTTCTCCGTAAACACTTCAAAAATGCCATCATTGAAGATATTGCAGTTCTGATAGATCTCCAGGAAGGAAGAGCCTTTATGTTTATGGCTGCGGATCAGTGATTCCTGGAGGTGCTTGGGGTCTCGGTCCATGGTCCGCGCAATGAAGGTGGCATCCGCTCCCATGGCCAGGGCCAGCGGGTTGAAAGGATGGTCGATACTGCCGAAGGGGGTGGACTTGGTGACTTTATTTTCTTCAGAAGTAGGGGAATACTGTCCTTTAGTTAGGCCATAGATCTGGTTATTGAACAGCATCACATTCACATCGAAGTTGCGGCGGAGCAGGTGGATGGTATGGTTGCCGCCGATGCTCAGTCCGTCGCCGTCACCGGTAACAATCCAAACGCTGAGGTCGGGCCTCGATGCCTTCAGTCCGCTGGCAATGGCTGTAGCGCGGCCGTGGATCGAGTGCATGCCATACGTATTCATATAATATGGGAAGCGGCTGCTGCAGCCGATTCCGGAGATGATCACAATATTTTCTTTGGGTATCCCCAGTCCGGGCATGATCTTCTGCACCTGCGCCAGGATGGAATAGTCGCCGCAGCCCGGGCACCAGCGCACTTCCTGGTCACTTGAGAAATCCTTTGCCGTCAGCGTAGGGGTTGTAATTACACTCATATTCAATTTCAAAAATAGATTCCTGCAAATTTACGATATACGCACCCAATAATTACAACTGAAGTCTTGCCGTGGTTTTCGCATTCGGGAATATTATCCAATGTTATCGGGCTTGGGTGTCTGCTTCCGGGCTGGAAAACATACGGTCCCATAGCCCGGCTATGCACCCCGGCCCCAACACTCCCTCCAAAAGTTCAATAGCACCTCTAAAGGTGCGGGTATGTTTTCCAACCCGGAAGCAGGCCCTTAACGAGCCGGTAACAAACTAAACATTTGTTTAATTCAAACGTTTGTTTAATTTTGCTGTACAATTAATTCTTACGGATGACAGCACAGGAAAAAACTGATAAAAGGGAGCAGCTACTCATCGCGGCCGAATTCTTATTTGCAGAAAAGGGGTTCGACGGTACCTCGGTGCGCGATATTGCCCAGCGGGCAGACGTGAACCTGGCCATGATCTCTTACTATTTCGGCTCCAAGGAGAAATTGCTGCAGGTGCTGATCGAGTGGCGTTTCGCTTCCAGTTTTGAACTGCTGGATGAACTGGTTCGCAATACGGAGATGACCCCCTGGCAGAAAGTGGAGAAGCTGATCGAATACTATGTGAACAAGATCCTGAACGGCCGCCGCTTTCATACCATTATCAACCAGGAATACAATACTGACCGGTCACAGGAGATCATCGATCTTATAACGGGCATCAAGATGAGGAACTTCTCGCTGATCAGGCAACTCATAGAAGAAGGAGTGGAAAGGAAAGCATTCCGTAAGGTAGACTGTGAAATGACCATGGCCTCCATGATGGGTACCATCAACTCGGCCATCAATTCAAAAAATCTGTATTGTACCCTGTTCAGAATTGAACCTGGTAACGAAGAAGAGTACCTGGCTAAAATGAAACCCCGGCTCACAGAACATCTTAAACAAATGATCCACGCCCATCTCCAGATACAATAACACCTTTTATAAACAGACAGAACAGTATGGAACAACCAAACAAACCTGAAAAGAAGAAATCGCCCGTGCGGATGATCGTTATTGGCGCCATCCTGGTGGTAGCAGCCATTTTTGGTTACAAGAAGATCATGTTTGCCCTGCATCATGAGAGTACAGATAATGCACAGGTGGAAACGCAGCTGGTGCCCGTACTACCCCGTGTGGCCGGTTACGTGAAAACAATTGCAGTTAACGACTATGATTCCGTGAAGGCAAATCAGCTGGTAGTGGAGCTGGACGACGCAGATATCCAGGCACAACTCATGCAAATGAATGCTGATTATGCAGCGGCAGTGGCCGATCTGGAAAATGCAAAAGCTGCATTGAACAACGCCCTCATTTCACTCAGAGTGAACAAAGGCAATATCTCCATCAACCAGGTGAAACTGGAAAAATCACAGAAAGACCTGCAGCGTAATCAGAACCTGTATGCAGAGAATGCTATCACCTACAAGCAGCTTGAAGACAGTAAGTATGATTATGAAACGCTGGTGAAAGAAACAGATAACAGTCATAATGACCTCGCCGGTGCTGAAAGCCGTATCGGTATTCTGCAGGCCGCCGTTGCAAAAGCCAGTGCAAATATCGATGTGAAGAAAGCGCTTATCGAGCAGGAAAAACTTAAACTTACTTACACAAAGATCTATGCGCCGCAGGCAGGAAAGATCGGCAGGAAGAATGTTTCTCCCGGTCAGTATGTACAGGCCGGTGCTCCGCTCTTTACGGTGGTGAATGATACCACTTACTGGATCGTTGCCAATTTCAAAGAGAACCAGATCAAGAAACTGCACCCGGGAATGCCTGTTGACATTGAGGTTGACGCTTACCCCGATATGCATATCAAAGGCTCTGTTGAAAGTCTGAGTGATGCTACAGGCGCACGTTTCGCGCTGCTGCCTCCTGACAATTCCAGCGGAAACTTTGTGAAAGTAACGCAGCGTGTTCCCGTGAAGATCGCTATCACTGATTGCGATAAATACCGCCAGGTGCTGCGTGCCGGTCTCAGCGTTTTCGTAAGTGTTCCCTTGAATTAATCACAGATACTCGCCCTATCATTTTCTCTGTTGCGAAAGCAGCACAGGCAATGTTATGGCCTGATCTATCCAACCTTTTAACATGTCCAGTCCAAAAGGATTTGCCCGGTTTATAATAGTGCTCACCACGGTAACGGCAGCCGTCATGGAACTGATCGATACCAGTATCGTGAACGTGGGCCTGAGTGAGATGGCTGGCAGCCTGGGTGTGAGCATCGAGGATATCAGCTGGGTGATCACTTCCTACGCCATCGCAAACGTGATCATCATTCCGATGACAGGCTTCCTGGCTGAATATTTCGGCCGGAAGAATTATTACCTCGTGAGCATGGTGATCTTCACGGCCGCAAGTTATATGTGCGGCCAGTCAACGGATCTGGTGGAGCTCATCATCTGGCGTTTCATTCAGGGAGTAGGTGGCGGAGCATTGCTCTCTACTTCCCAGGCCATTCTCTTTGATGCGTTCACTCCTGAAGAAAGGCCCATGGCCTCAGGTCTCTTTGGTATGGGACTGATCCTCGGGCCCACGCTGGGACCCACTGTGGGCGGCTATCTCATTGAACATTTCAGCTGGCCATGGATGTTCCTGGTGAATATTCCTGTAGGTGTTATCGCCACTTTCCTGGCTTACACATTCATAGATAAGAAAGAAGGAGAAGGAAAGAAAAAAGCCGGCATAAAGATCGATTATATCGGCATCGCCCTGCTGATGCTTGGTATCGGAACCCTGCAGTTTGTACTTGAACGGGGAGAGGCGGAAGACTGGTTTGCCAGTGATGTGATCAAGGTGAATGCAGTGCTGGCGGTGATAGGAGTGGTGGGGTTCATTATTTATGAACTTCGTGTAGCCAACCCCGTTGTTAACCTGCGTATCATGAAACACCGGACCTATGCCTTTACGCTGGTGTTCACCTTCGTGGCGGGCCTGGGCCTCTTTACCTCGGTGTTCGTGTATCCTGTGCTGGCACAGCGCGTACTGGGATTCACGGCCTATGAAACGGGCTTGTCACTCTTACCACCAACGCTCGCGGGCGTGATCATGATGCCCGTGATCGGTAAGATGATGAGCAAGGGCATCTCTCCGATCCCTTTCATTGTGGCAGGTTTCATACTATTTGCCATTTACTCCTGGATGAGTGCGGATGTAAGTCCGGATGTAGGAAGATGGGCCTTCTTTGTGCCTTTGCTGATCCGTGCATTCGGGATCTCCATGAGCCAGCTGCCGCTGATCAACCAGGCAGTGGCGGGATTGCAGCCGAAAGATTATGCAGCAGGTATTTCACTCAATAATATGATCCGTCAGATCGGTGGCGCTTTTGGTATTGCGATGGCCAACAATTTCATCAGCCAGCGTTATGCACAACACCGCTCGGATATGGTGGCGTCCACCTATGATGGTGCGCCGGCCATGACGGAAAGAATGAATGCCATCACGCAGAGTATGATCGCCAAAACAGGCGATGCGTCTACAGCTACCGCCAAGGCATATGCGATGGTGAGTGGTGCGATAGACAAGCAGGCATACTATCTCGCTTACCTGGATACGTTCAGGCTCATTGGCGTCTTCTTCATAATAGTGCTGCCGCTGGTGGTATTCCTGAGGAAGAAGAAAACGGCCGTTGCTGCACCCATCGATGCAAAGGCTGTGAAAGAAGCCATGGAGGCGGCTCACTGATATATTACAATAATGAAGCGACCAATCAAATTATACAACATGAAAAAGATTATCGGCGTACTGGCCCTGGTGATTGCACTGGCCCCCGCCATGGCACAGGAATCGCCAGTGAGGGATGAACAACTGAAAAGCCTGATCCAGGCAGCAGTTACCAATTATCCCCGCATCAAGGAAATGGAAGAACAGCTGAAAGCGGATGGTGTGAAAGAATCCATCATCAAAGCCGGTTATCTTCCTACCGTAAATACCAATATCAGCTACCGTTTTGATGCGCCGGTGGCCAAGGCGGAATTCCCCCTGCCTACAGGTCCGGCTACCATTCAGTTCACGCCCTACAACAACTACAATGCGGCGCTGAATGTGCAGCAGCTGATCTATGATTTCGGAAGAACAAAACTGAAGCTCGGTAAGAATGATGCAGAACATTCACTCAATATAGAGAACCTGGATAACAGTAAGAATGCGATCGCCTACCAGGTAGCGCAGCTGTATTACAATATCCAGTTCTATCAGAAAGCCATCCAGGTGCAGACCGATCAGCTCAGTTCACTTACAGAAAATGAAAGGCTGATCAAGGCCCGCATCAAAAACGGGGATGCGCTGGAATATGACCTGCTCACCACACAGGTGCGCACGGCCAATGCTACCAACCGCCTCACCGACCTGCAAAGCCAGCTGGAAAAACAATATGTGCTGATGCAGTGGTTGTCGGCCACCGATGCGCATGGTAAGATCCTGGCGCGTGATAGTTATGATGAGCTTACCCTGCTCATGGATGCGGGCGACTGGAAGAATATCAACCCTGAAGCGAAACTGATCCGGAAAAGACTGGATGTTTACCAGTATGATCTGAAAGAGTCTGCGGTGGAATCCCGTCCCAGCCTGACCGGTACGGCCTCCGGCGGTGTTCGTAACGGCTTTCAGCCGGATATTGATCAGTTCCGTCTCAACGGGTCAGTGGGGGTGGGCCTGAATATCCCCATCCTGAGCGGCGACCGTCCCAAACTGCGCCAGAAGCTGACGCAGGTTCAGATCGATGCCACCAAAGCATCGCTCACAACCCTGGAGAACACAATCCGCAAGGACCTGGCCACAGTTCAGGAGGATTTCAGGAACCTGCAGGAAAAGATAAAGAACACCAGTGTGCTGGTGAGCCAGGCGGAACGCGCCTATTCTTTAGCCCAGGTGCGGTTCAAGGAAGGCCTGATCACCAATGTGGAGCTGCTGTCTGCACAGACAAATGTTGAAGATGCAAAACTACAACTGGTGCAGCTTCAGTACCAGACTCAGCTTGATAAACTGGAAAGTCATAAAGTAGTTGGAACGAAGTTGTTTTGATTTTGTGAGCGTGTAATTAACAGGCATTATTATCAGATTGGCTAAGTGCGGCCCGTATTCCCTAGCCGGGAGTACGGGCTTTATTATGGTGTGCCGGTCGCTCGCTCATCCCCGCGAGTGACTGGCAGCACTCCGGTTACGCTTTTTTCCGTTATTTTTGCAGCCGTTTTATCATCAATCAAAACACATGCATTTATCAGAACAAGAGATTATCCGGAGAGAGAAACTGACGAAGCTCCAGGAAATGGGCATCGATCCATTTCCCGCCCCCTTATTCCCGGTGAACAACACCGCTGCCAATATTCTGGCAACATTTAAGGAAGGCGAGAACAATGAAGCGTTCAAAGAGGTGGTACTGGCTGGCCGTATCATGGGTGTCCGTGATATGGGTAAGGCAAACTTTGCCAAACTGCAGGATTCCACAGGCCGCATTCAGCTTTACATCAAACGTGATGAAATTGCTCCCGGAGAAGATAAATCTCTGTATGATCAGGTATGGAAACACCTCACCGATATCGGTGATATCATAGGAGTGAAAGGATATGTGTTCACCACTAAAACCGGAGAAACTTCCGTTCACGTGAAAGAACTCAGTATTCTCACCAAATCACTGAAGCCGCTACCGGTGGTGAAGGAAAAAGAAGGAGAAACATTTGATGCCGTTACGGACCCAGAGTTCCGCTACCGTCAGCGATATGCAGACCTGGTGGTGAACCCGGATGTGAAAGAAACATTCCTGAAACGCACCAAACTCATCAATACTATCCGCGACTTCCTCAATGAGCGAGGAGCCATTGAAGTGGATACCCCTGTGCTCCAGGCTATCCCAGGTGGCGCAGCGGCACGTCCTTTTGTTACACACCACAATGCGCTGGATGTTCCTTTCTTCCTCCGCATTGCCAATGAGCTTTACCTGAAACGCCTGATCGTAGGCGGGTTCGACTGGGTTTATGAGTTCAGCCGCAACTTCCGTAACGAAGGCATGGACCGCACCCATAACCCTGAGTTCACGGTACTGGAATGGTATACTGCTTACAAGGATTATTTCTGGCTGATGGAGATCACCGAGCAAATGCTGGAAACCATTGCTGTTAAACTGCATGGCACAACCAAAGTACAGGTAGGTGATAAAGAAGTGGATTTCAAAGCGCCTTTCCGACGCATCACGCTGTATGATGCTATCAAAGAACATACAGGCATCGATGTAAATAATATGGACGAAGCGCAATTGCGCGATGCCTGCAAACAGCTGGGTCTCTATCCTGATCCGGCTTTCGGCAAGGGTAAACTGATCGATGAGATCTTCTCCGAAAAATGTGAAGGTCATTTTGTTCAGCCGACCTTCATCACAGACTATCCTGTTGAGATGAGCCCGCTTACCAAGAAGCACCGCAGCAAACCCGGTCTGGTAGAGCGTTTTGAGCTGATGGTAAATGGTAAGGAGATCGCAAATGCATACAGTGAGCTGAATGATCCCATCGATCAGCGCGAACGCTTTGAGGAGCAGGTGCGCCTGATGGAGCGCGGCGATGATGAAGCCATGTACATCGATCATGATTTCCTCCGCGCCCTGGAATACGGTATGCCTCCTACAGGTGGTATCGGTATTGGTATAGACAGGCTGGTGATGCTGATGACCAATTCCCCCAGCATTCAGGATGTACTGCTCTTCCCGCAAATGCGCCCTGAAAAAGTGGAAAGCCAGGAGCAGGAAACAGAAAATGCAGCAGAAAAGAAATAAGTAATAAATACTTCATACCGGGGCTGGTCGCAAGATCAGCCCTGTTTCATTTCGGTGTGCCCGGTCACTCGCCGGGGCGAGCGACTGGGCACACCCGTATTTAATCTTACAGGAACAGATCGGGCATCAACTTCTGATCAGGGTTCACTGCGTATTTACTGAAATCTGTTATGCCTTCTTTGATCAGTATTTCTTCATCGGTAAAGAAATTACCCGTGCATTCATAAGAAGGTTGTTTGAGGATATGCAAGGCGGCTTCTGCCACTATTTCGGGTTTGCGGCTCCGCTGGATAAGGAAATCTCCGCCGAGTAAATTCTGCACAGCTGCTGTGGCGATGGTAGTTTTCGGCCAGAGCGCATTGGCGGCAATGCGGTGCGGCTTCAGTTCCTCTGCCAGCCCCAGGATCACCATGCTCATGCCGTATTTACTCATGGTATAGGCAAGGTGTTTGGAGAACCAGCTGGGGTCCATATTCAGGGGCGGAGAGAGGTTGAGGATATGCGGGTTATGCGATTTTTTCAAATGAGGGATGCAGGCCTGGCTCATCAGGAAAGTACCACGTACATTGATGCCGTGCATCAGGTCCCATCTTTTAGGTTCTGTCTGTTCTGTAGCAGAAAGGTTGATGGCGCTTGCATTATTCACCAGTATATCGATACCACCGAATGCGGCAGCGGTCTGCTGCACAATCTGCTGGATGCTCTCTTCAAACCTGATATCACCGGCAATAGGTAATACTTTACCAGGCCCTGCTGCAGCAATTTCCTCGGCTGCTGTAAAGATGGTGCCTTCCAGTTTGGGATGTGGTTCCGTGGTCTTTCCAACGATTACAATATTGGCTCCTTCCTTCGCCAGCCTTACGGCTATGGATTTTCCGATTCCACGGCTTCCTCCCGTAATCAGCACTGTTTTGTTTTCCAGCAACATATGACAAGTTGTTTTTAGATGTACGACTGTTTCTTACAACTATAAATATATGCGGTTTATTATCTCCCACCGCAGATGGGGTAGTTGTACTAAAATACGAAAAGGTAGAATTACGAGGGCGGTTGTAAATACTGAATTCTTAAAATAAAGCAAATATGCTCTTGCAAACCGGACTGTTCGTTTATATGTTTGTATCGTTGATTGATTGAAACAAGGACGCCAATATCCAGACCGAAAAACCGAGCGACAAAGTCCAAAAATCCTGAAGAAAGACCATCCAACCCGGGTAACCGCCGGGGCTTAGAGAAGAACCAATGTCCGAATAACCAAATTTGTCCTCTTCAATCAATAGAACATCCGAAAAATCCAATAGCCCGCTAATCCAAGTATCCTAAGAATGACATGTAAAATTTGTACCTATTGATGACCCCGTTCTGTTGGTAAGGTTTCGTACAAAGAATTTAAAGAGTCCTGAAGTTTCTTCAGGACTCTTTCTTTTTGAATATACGTAAGTGAGATCAGTTGATGGCGAGGAGTATTTGCCAGGCTTCCTGCACCTTGCCCTGGTCCAGGAGCTGTTTGGCATAGGTATGCAGTTCTTTTTCCATTTCTTCCGGGTTAACGGAATAATACTGAAAGATATTCTTGAGGGTATCATCGTGGAAAGAAGGGTCAATTACGGGCATTTCATGCACATTGCCCAGCTGACCGAGGTTATTACCGCTTAAGATATTACTGCTGCGGATATGTGCAGGCAGCACATCCACCCCGATTCCCAGTTTTACATTGGGCTTTTCCACCTGGAAAAGGTTGGTTTCGTCCACTTTGCAATACCAGTCGCCTCCCAGGCGGGCCACATGCTGCAACTTACGCTGGTCAATGAATTTCTTCTCATTGAGAATACTATCGTCGATATGCATGCGCAAAACCTCGCAGATCACCAGGTTGCCGGCGCCGCCTTCTGTTCCCAGAGGTTTCACTTCCAGTACCCTGCATTCCATTTTAACCTTGCTTTCCTTTACCATTGGTGGTTTCACCAGGGTGGCGGGCTCGGCAGTAAAGCCGGAAGGTCCGAACTCGTTCACTTCACGGGGAAACTCACAGCTGGCCAGGCTGGTCTGCTGTACCATGGCGTAATCCACGATATTGATCACTACCTCGGGAACCTCCAGCACATTCTGGAGGGTATGTTTGGTGGTATTGTCGCGCACACGCCGGGCTGGTGAAAAGATCACCACCGGCGGATTGGATGAAAAGAGATTGAAGAAGCTGAAAGGGCTCAGGTTCACCTGTCCATCAGCGCCGATGGTACTGGCAAAGCAGATAGGCCTTGGAGCGATGGCATGTTGCAGATAGTTCTGCCTTTCAACGGTTGTGATATCCTTCAGGTCGATGATCATATCCTTAGTTTGCCGGTTGGGTATTTTTCTTTTGGGCCAGGATGGAGAAGTCGTCGTCTTCCCGTACGATGGTATTGGTGAGGATACCGAGGCCATCGATCTCCAGTTCTACCACATCCCCTTCTTTCAGCCATTGTTCCTGGTAATTGGGATCATTCAGCTTACCTGTTCCGTTCAGTTCCAGGAAGCAGCCTGTACCTACGGTTCCGCTGCCGATCACATCGCCGGCATGCAGGGTAACGCCATAGGAAGCCCTTTCAATGATCTCCGCAAAGGTCCAGTCCATATCCCCGATATTTCCATCGCTCACCTGCACGCCATTCACACGGCATTGCATGCGGAGGTTCCAGCTTTTACCAATATGGTTCTCTTTGGCCGGGATCTCAAAATTTTCCAGTTCGTCCAGGGTCACCAGCCAGGGGCCGATCACGGTGGAGAAGTCCTTGCCTTTGCAAGGTCCCAGGTTGAGCAGCATTTCTTCCATCTGAAGCCTGCGTGCGCTCATATCGTTCATGATCATCAGGCCGGCAATGTACTGGTCTGCTTCGGCTGCGCGGATATTGCGGCCGGGCTTGCTGATCACGATGGCGGCTTCCAGCTCAAAATCCAGTTTCTCGAAATGGTCGGGCATACAGATGATATCCCCAGGGCCCTGGATGCTGAGGTGATTGGTCATATAGATGATAGGGTACTGGTCAAACTCTTCGATCATCGGCACTTTGCGGTTGCGGCGGGCAGCTGCAACGTGCTGACGGAACGCGTAACCATCGCGGCAGCTGGGCGGACTGGTCACAGGAGCCAGAACAGTAGCCGATGCATAATCAAATCCCTTGGCGGGGCTCACTTTGCCGTCTTTCACAGCCTGTTCCAGCTTGAGCGCCATCTGATAAAAATCATCCCAATAGTGCAGGAACATATTCATATTCTGAGGCAGATCCGGGTGCAATTCTTCCAGGTCATACAGTCGACCGTCTACATACATAGCCAGTCTTTCCGATTCATTGAACAGGTAAGAAACCAATTTCATAATTAGCAATTTAGAGGGTTGCAAGATAGAACAATCGTTCGTAAACGCAGCCGCCATCAGCCCCTGCTGGCATCATTTTTAAACCTCTTTGTGTAATAAACACAAAAGCATCAGATTATGCCACAGATAAACAAAGAGAACAGGAACAGGTACGCACTGGTAACCGGAGGCACCAGCGGTATTGGATATGAGCTCGCTAAGTTGCTGGCAAAGGATGGGTATAACCTCATCCTGGTGGCCCGTAATAACCAGCTCCTGGAGCAGACAAGTGATGAACTGAAGCAACAGTTCAGTGTGGAGGTAACGCCACTGGCAGTGGATCTTTTCAGATGTGAGGCCGCTGAAGAGATCCGCCAGAAAGTAGTGGAGATGGGCATTTCAGTGGATGTGCTGGTAAACGATGCCGGACAGGGAGAATGGGGGCCATTCCTCGCTTCAGATATTCAGCGTGATTGTGATATCATTCAGCTCAATATCACTTCGCTGGTGGCGCTCACTAAGATCTTCGGAAGGGAAATGGTGGCCCGCAACGATGGCAAGATACTCTTCCTTGGATCAGAAGCAGGCGAAAGCCCCATGCCATTGCTCGGAGTTTACGCAGCCACCAAGGCCTTTGTGATCTCTTTTGCCATGGCGCTGAACAATGAGTTGCAGGGAACGAATGTGACCGCTACCGTGCTGATGCCCGGAGCCACGGATACCGACTTCTTCCACAAAGCACATATGGAAGATACGGTCACTTATAAGGAAAAAGAACTGGCCTCTCCGGCAGATGTGGCAAAGGATGGATACGAAGCAATGATGAAAGGGGTGGCAAAAGTTGTATCGGGAATGAAAACCAAACTGCACGTATTCATGGCCGATATGATGGGAGATGTAGCCAGCGCTATCAATAACCGCAAACTGATGGAAGAAAGTGATAAGGAAGTTCCTAAACGGACCGAATCAGGGCATACACATTCCAAAATGGAAAGAGCAGGGATCAATGCAGCAACCGGACAGACAAACGGAGACTACCCGAAGGGAGACCATACCAAAGAAGTGGTGGCGGACCAGGCAGTAAGCTGACCCGCATAAAAACGCATAGGGTGGCAACGGAGTTTGTTCGTACCTTTTAGGTATGAAAAATCCGATTGCCGCTCTCTTGATATTGGCCATCACCAATGCTGCGATGTCACAGGAAAAAAACGATCCCTGGCTGGATTCCCTCATCCGCTCACAGGCATCGCCCTTTCTGCTGAATGTGCTTAATCAGCCCGATACTTTTCAATACCAGTTCATCTACACAAAAATCGACAGGGATAAAAACAACAAACCGCATTTTAAGAACTATTATCTCCACGTCAACAAAGACAGGTACTTCAATCCTGCCAGTATGGTAAAGCTTCCCACAGCATTGCTGGCGCTGGAGAAGATCAATAAGCTCAAAGAATACGGCGTTGACAAATATTCCACCATGCTTACTGACAGCGCCTATGACCGTCAGACGAAAGTAGTGTGGGACAGTACTTCAGCCGATGGCATGCCTTCTGTTGCGCATTATGTGAAGAAGATCTTTTTAGTGAGTGATAACGATGCCTACAACCGGCTCTACGAATTTGTAGGTCAGCAAACACTTAATGAACGGCTCTGGAAGATGGGCTATAAAGACGCTCGGATTACACGCCGCTTTGTTACTATGACGGAAGATCAGAACCGGCATACCAATCCCATCCGGTTCAAGCGTTACAGCGATCTGCTGTACATTCAACCACCCGCCAATAACAAAAAGAATTTCGATTTCAGCAAGAAGATCTTTGTGGGCAATGCGCATTACAACCGGGAAGACAGTCTGATCAAGGCTCCGATGGACTTCACCACCCATAATAATTTCCCGCTTGAATACCTGCAACAGATCATTCAGGCTGTGATGTTTCCGGGAGCTACACCTTCTTCCAAAAGATTCAGGTTAACACCGGATGATTACAGGTTTCTCTGGCAATACATGAGTGAGAAGCCTTCCGAAAGTGAATTCCCATCTTACGATACTTCCGAATATTTCGACAGCTACACCAAATTCTTTTTCTTCAAAGCCAACAAGGGTAGCATTCCTCCTGAATTACGCAGCTTCAATAAAACTGGCTGGTCATACGGATTCCTTACGGATGCATGTTATATTGTTGATCTGAAGAACAATGTGGAATTCATGCTCAGCGGAACTATCTACACCAACAAAGACGGAGTGCTCAATGATGATAAATACGAGTATGAACAAACCGGTTATCCCTGGTTCAAAGAGATGGGCACCATCATTTACAATTTTGAATTGCAGCGGCCACGTACCTTTATGCCTGATCTGAGTGAGTTCAAACTGCAATACAAATAATTGAGATGATGACCCCCCGTATCATTCTTGTTTTCTGTTTATTCTTCCTGATGTTGCAGCAACTGGTTGCGCAGCAGTTTGTACATGGCGCCATTGTTCGTGGAGATACCGCACAGAGAAAGATGGCCATCGTTTTCACGGCCGATGAATTCGGCGATGGCGCCGAAATCATCACAGAAACGCTTCAGAAACAAAAAGTGAAAGCTTCCTTCTTTTTTACCGGCAGGTTCTACCGGAATAAATCATTTACTAAAGCTATCAGACAATTGAAGCTGGACGGACATTACCTGGGAGGGCATAGTGATAAGCATTTGTTGTATAACGACTGGACCAGGCGTGACAGCACCCTGGTTACCCGTCATCAGTTCCGTAAAGACCTGCAAAGGAATTATGCCGCTATGAAGAAATTCGGAATCAGTAAACTGACAGCGCATTATTTTCTGCCTCCTTATGAGTGGTACAATCAGGAGATCGCAGACTGGACCAGCGCAGAAGGATTGCAACTGATCAATTTTACGCACGGTACCCTCAGCAATGCGGATTATACTACGCCGGAAATGAAGAACTATCGCAGCAGCGAGGTGATCCTTCAGTCCATCATGCAGTATGACACATCAGGAACTGCCGGCCTGAATGGATTTATACTGCTGGTACATTTCGGAACAGATCCAAAACGTACCGACAAATTATACCATCGCTTACCGGAATTAATAGCGTATCTTAAAAATAAAGGGTATGCGCTTGTTAGAGTTGATCAACTTGGTCTGCCCTCTTTGCTCTAATTGTTTTGTTTATTACCAAACAAAAAACGGAGTTGTTGGTTGAAGTTCCAGGCGGTAAGTGTACCAATAATTCCCCGTTCTGAATCCTGATTGCCGGGCGCGAATCTTGTACTATTTTTGCCCCAAACCCGTGTATATGAAATTTGAAAAGATCCATAACAAGGGACAAGCTCAATTATTTAATAATCGCTTTCTCGAAATGCTGACGAAGACGCATCCACTCGTCATCTGGGGGATGTACCTTCCTGTATTTGTGGGTATGCCCTGGTATGCCGTGGCTAAGCTCGGATATGCCGGATGGAGGGTTGCGATCATCTATAGCGCCGGAATTTTATTCTGGACCCTCTTTGAATATGTGATGCATCGCTGGATCTTTCATATGATCGCGGAAAGTCCCCGGGCTCAGAAAGTCATATACGTGATGCATGGCAATCACCATCATTATCCGCGCGACAGGGAAAGGCTGTTCATGCCTCCCATTCCCAGTCTGCTGATCTCCAGCTCCATTTTCGGCATCATGTACCTGCTGATGGGCAATAATGTATTCATGTTCTTTCCTGGCTTCATATTCGGTTACCTGATGTATGGTTCCATGCATTATGCCATACATGCCTGGAACCCTCCTTTCAAATGGATGAAACCATTATGGCGTAACCATCACCTGCATCATTACAAAGATGAAGGCAAAGGGTATGGTGTAAGCACCACCATCTGGGACAGGGTGTTCGGCACCATGTTCGATCTCAGGAAAGAAAAGGAAGATAAAGAGAAGGTAAAGGACCTGATGTTCCAGAAGTAGTTTAAGAATCAAATACTACCCTGTATGTCCTGTGCACCTTGTCGCGTATTGCGCCGGTGGCTTCGTGGATACTCATCATCTTGTCATTGAAGTCGCCCACCCAGGCCAGCTCAACACCTTTGATGGTATTGCGTGGCAATACTTCCAGTTGCAGACAGCGGATCAGCGCTGACTCAATGCCGTGGTTCTGGTATTTCTTCTTACATCCCATGATAATGATACGCAGCCTGTCAATTGTAGTGCGTTTCTTGTACCACAGAAATTTCAGCTTACCCCAGAGATTCAGTTTGCCATTCACGTGGCGAAGGATCTGATTCACATCGGGCAGGCAGAGTACAAAAGCGATGGGCTCATCGTTGTAATAGGCGAACCAGATGATCTTTTCATCCATGATGGCCTGCATCTGGCGGAAGGACTCCTTGATAGTACCCATTTCGATGGGCGTGAAACTATCGAAATCACTCCAGGCATTGTTGTAGATCTCCTGAAAGTCCTGGGCGAATTTATCGAAATGCTGTTTGTCGAAATGCTTAAAGGAGTAGCCGGGTTTCCTCATTACCCAGTCCGCAATTTTGGTGAACCTTTCCGGTAAAGGAATTCTGGCATCCAGGAAATTGGTGAACTGGTCGTATTGTTTTTTGAAGCCGTATGCTTCAAAGAAATCGATGTAGTAGGAGGGGTTATAGTTCATGCCCAGGCTGGGGGGCTTGAAACCTTCGATGAGCAATCCCCAGAATTTATCGTTCTCCCCGAAATTGATGGGGCCGTCCATCGCCTGCATACCATGTTGCTGCAGCCAGGATTTTGCAGTGTCAAAAAGGAGGAATGCCGCTTTCTGGTCATTGATACATTCAAAAAAACCGACACCCCCGGTGGGTTGCGGGTTTTTGTGGGCCTTCTCTTCATTCACAAAAGCGGCGATCCGGCCGATGATCTCTCCATTGCCGTTTTTGAGTAACCAGCGGGTGCAGACGCCATGGGAGAAGAATACGTTCCTGCCCGCATCAAATACCGACTCTACATCGTTGTGGAGTGGGCTGATCCAGTTGGGGTCGTTCCTGTATAATTTTCCCGGGAATTCAATAAACTCCCTGGCAGATCGGGAGTTATTAACCTCTATGACGTTCATGGTGCGAAACTAGCTATATTTCACCATTTCTCGTCATCCGGAATGGGGGAGTTTGGTCTGAAATTCTCGCGGTTTTTGAACTTCTCCAGCATTCTTTCAATGATGAGGGCCGCTATCAGCGATCCGGCATCCCTGTCCGGATGGTCTTTCAACTCCTGTTTCACTTTCTTTTCACTTACATCTATCCTGTACAGGATATTCACCAATGCGGGAAAATTATTTGCCACCAGTTGGTTGATCCTACCGGCCAGTACACGCTCAAATGCGTCCTGGTTTCCTTCAGGAATGTCAAATAACGGCCGCAGGTTTTCCTGCACAAACATTATGCTTTTATCTACGCTCAATTGTTTAAATTTACTATCCCGACATAAATGTACAACAATGCCGGCTTGCCGGCAATGAACCAGATTTTCTCGACCCTCTGCAATAAATTAACCTTATCCGGCTATGCGGTTAAGCGCGTTGCTTATTGCAGTATTACTCTTATCCTGCTGCGCCCTGCAGGCACAACGTACAAAGTATGGTGTGGTCAAAGGGACAGTCATTGATTCTGCCAGTCGCCAACCGGTAGAAGCTGCTACTATTTCAGTATTCCTGGTACAGGATTCCTCCCTCATCAATTATGTGCTCACCAACCGGAAAGGTGAATTCCAGGTGAAAGAAGTACCACTTGGTCAACCCTGTCATCTGCTGATTTCCTTCAATGGATTGAAAAGCTATACCATACCATTTTCCATCAGCGAAAACAAATCCGATACACTGCTGCCCCCTATCCGTTTAGGCAAAGCCGTGAAGGAACTCGAAGAAGTGATGGTGGTAGGTCAGCGTCCACCCATGCTGGTGAAGAAAGATACCATCGAGTTCAATGCCGGATCCTTCAAAACCATGCCCAATGCTGTATTGGAAGACCTGGTCAGGCAGTTGCCCGGTATAGATGTAGATAAGGACGGAAACCTGACTATGAACGGCCGTAAGATCGAAAAGATCACAATCGATGGCAAAGACTTTTTCGGAAATGATCCGCAGGTGGCGCTCAAGAACCTGCCCAGGAATATCATTGATAAGATCCAGGTGGCCGATAATAAAACAAAACAGAACCAGTTCAATAAAACCACCACAGGCGAAGAAAACAAAATACTTAATCTCACACTTAAAAAAGACCAGAACCGTGGTTGGTTCGGCCGCTTTTTCGGAGGCTATGGTTCAGAAGAAAGGTATGAAGCTGGTGGCAATATCAATATGTTCAATACTGAAAAACAGGTGAGCATTCTTGCCAACGCAAACAATACCAACCGGACCAATTACGGCGGGAGCGGCTTCAGCATCAACAACGCACAGAGCAGCCTGGGCGGAGGCGGATCAGGGTTCACCGATACAAAAACTGGAGGCCTCAACTTCAGCAATATGTTCAGCAAAAAGCTCACCATGAGCAGCAGCTACTTTTTCAGCAGGAGCGCTTTCGAAAACAATACACGCACCCAAAGGCAATACATACTGGCAGAAGATACCCTGAGTATCTACGACTATAATTCGCTCAACAGTAACTCCAGTACCAGCAGGAATCACCGTTTAAATATCGGCATCGATTACAGGCCTGATACCATGACCAGCTTATACCTGAATGCTTCCTATGGCAAAACAGACGGCGAATCAGGGTCGGTGAATGATGCCCGGTCACGCAACAGCAAGGGCTCGTTGCTGAATACCAGTTATAATGAACTGGACGGGAATAGCAGCGGAAACAATATCTCTGCCGAGTTCTTTATCGGCAGGAGATTTCATAAAGAAGGTAGGAATATTTCTCTTAGCCTCAGTTATGCTTCAGACATGACCAGGTCCCGTGATCATAATAATGGTCGACTCTGGTTATTGAAGCAGAATGGAGACGATTCAACTGATCTGATAAATCAGAGAAGCCTGCTCAGGAATGAAACCAAGGGGTATGGCTTTACTATCGGTTATGCTGAACCGGTAGCAAAAAATTTAAGCATGCTGGCCCGTTACACATACCGGGTAAGCGATGGAATATCGGATAAAAACACAGGAAGGTTCAATGATGCAACCGGGCAATATGATCTCATCGACACTGTTCTTACTGACGCATTCACCAACCGTACCGAGATCAGTAACCCTGATATCAGCTTAAACTACCTGAAAGAAAACCGGTTCCGCGGCACGGTAGGGTTTGGGATGCAGTGGTTACGTCAGAAAAGCACTTCCCTTATTCAGAAGGCTATGGATGAACGTTACCTGAACCTGTTCCCTACTGCAAATATTTCTTACCAGCTGAGTAAAAAAGGAGAGGTCAGTTTCTATTACAATGGCAGCACACAACAGCCTTCTCCACAACAATTACAGCCCGTTCCGGATAATAGCAATCCGCTTTACATCAATATGGGTAACCCTGATCTGAGGCCATCGTTCAGTCATAGTTTCAGTGCAAGCATCAGGCAAAGCACCGGTAAATTGTATTGGTTCGGCACATTGAATTATGGTACTACCACCAACCAGATTGTTACGGAAACTTATTTTGACGAATTGCGCAGACAGGTAAGTGTACCCATCAATATGAATGGTAATCATTTTGCGGGCGGCAATGCAACAGTGAGCAGAACCTGGAAATCTAAAACATGGAGCTTCAGGGCTAACACCAACCTGGGCATCAACTACAGCAGGAATATTGCAAGGATCGATAAACAGAATGTGGAAACCAAAACGTACAGCTTCAATGGAAGAATGTACTTCAGTACCACCTACAAGGAACTGATCAACTTCATGCCATCCTATTCCATCCGCCTCAGTGATACGAAATTCAATATGGCGCAGAACCAGAACCCTTCCAATATCAATCATGTTTTCACCACCGATCTTTTTATCAACTGGCCAAAGCGGCTGATCATTGAAAACAACCTGATGTATTCTTACAATAGCCGTATCGCTTCCGGTTTCCGTAAAGGTGTTACCAGCTGGAATGCGGCTGCCAATTACCAGCTTTTCAAAAATAAAAGAGGGATGCTGCGTATTGCTATTTACGATATACTGCAACAGAACACAAATGTGAGCAGGAGTATCACGCAGAACTATATCCAGGATGTGCAGGTGCAGGTATTGCAGCAGTATTATCTCGTGAGCTTCATTTACAATCTTCAGAAATTTGGCAAACAGGAATAGAATAGCTAGAATTTTTCCATTACTCCCAGGCCAAACAGGGCAAAGTCGAAGCGGGCAGGGTCCTGCGGATCAAGCTGACGCAGCCAGCTGGTCAGTTCCAGCGCTGCCAGCCAGTCTGACTGTTCCCGTTGCAACAGTCCGAATTTTTTAGCCACGCGCGCTACATGCAGGTCAAGCGGACAGATCAGTTGGGAAGGAGATATCTTTTTCCAGAGACCGAAATCCACGCCCTGCTTATCTTTTCTCACCATCCAGCGCAGGTACATGTTCAGGCGCTTGCAGGAGGATCCTCTGGCTGGAGTGGCAATATGCTTCATGGTGCGTTTAGGCACATCTTCCAGCGAAAAGAAATATTCATAAAAACCCCGCAGTGCAAACTCAACCGTTTCGTCTTTGTTGCCCATGCCTTTCAGGAAGGCCGCTTCCAGGCTTTTATGTGAGCTGTAATGATGATGAAAGAATTCCAGGAAATAGTACAGGTCGGTTGCATTGAAAGTGCGGTGTTTGAAACCGGAAAGCTGTTGCAGTTTCTTAGGTTCGCTATCCAGGATGAACTGATGCGGCGCCATATCCATCAGCTGCATCAGTTCCTTTGTTTTGTTGATGATGGTGGTGCGGTTGCCCCAGGCAAAAATAGATGCAAAGAAGCCCGCGATCTCTATATCCTGTTGTTTTGAGAACAGGTGAGGAACAGAGATCGGGTCGTCTTTGATGAAGTCTGGCTGATTGTATTCAGCGGCCTTCTTTATCAGGAATTCTTTGAGGGATGCGGTGGATGTCATGTTAGCTTTCAATCGCCTGACGCAGGTCTTCAATCAGGTCATCTGCATCTTCGATACCCACGCTCAGCCTGATGAGGGAGTCGGAAAGGCCATTCTTCACTCGCTCTTCTCGTGGGATGCTCGCATGTGTCATGGATGCAGGGTGATTGATGAGAGATTCCACGCCGCCGAGGCTTTCAGCAAGGGAGAAGAGTTTGGTGGAAGAAAGCACTTTGGTGGCTGTTTCAACACTGTCGTCTTTCAGGGTGAAGCTCATCATGCCGCCGAAGCCGCGCATCTGCCTGCTGGCAATGGCATAACCCGGATGATCTTCAAAACCGCACCAGTACACTTTGCCCACCTTCGGATGATTGCGGAGGAATTGTGCTACTTTGATACCATTTTCACAATGACGCTGCATGCGTACATGTAATGTTTTGATCCCACGCAGTACCAGGAAGCAGTCCATGGGGCCGGGAACGGCACCACAGCTTTTCTGGATGAAATAGAGCTGCTCGCGGAGCGAGTCGTCGTTCATCACCAGTGAGCCCTGGATCACATCGCTGTGACCGCCCAGGTATTTGGTGGCGGAATGCAGCACAATGTCTGCACCCAGATCAAGCGGGTTCTGCAGGTAAGGAGAAGCAAATGTATTGTCTACGCAAACCAGGGCTTTGGCGGATTTGCCAATGGCCACCACGGCTGCGATATCAGTAATGTTGAGGAGTGGGTTGGTGGGAGTTTCCACCCAGATCAGCTTTGTATTGGCGGTTACGGCTTTGCTGATATTGGCGGTATCGGTCATGTCTACAAAAATGAATTTGATACCTGCCTTTCCGTAGATCCTGGTGAAGAGCCTGTAGGTGCCGCCGTACATATCGTTGCCAGCGATCACTTCATCACCGGGCACCAGCAGTTTGAGCACTGCGTCCGTTGCTGCCACGCCGCTGCCGAAGGCCAGTCCGTGCTTTCCGTTCTCGATCACTGCCAATGCATCTTCCAGCGCCTTTCTTGTTGGGTTCTGGGAACGGGCATACTCATAGCCTTTATTCTTGCCCGGAGCTTCCTGAACATAAGTGGAGGTCTGATAGATGGGCGTCATGATGGCGCCGGTTGACGGGTCCGGTTCAGTTCCGGCATGAATGAGTTTTGTTGCGAGCTTCATAGATTTTCTGATTGGACTACAAAGATGCACAATAAAAGCCGGATTTCCAGTTTAACAGAAGCTTAACCTGCCTTCCATAAATAGCCTGTAACATTTTGCAAACACTGCATGGGACTGCGTTTGGTGCCAGTCTCGTATATGCGAAAACACGGTTCATGTGCGAAATTGTTCGTATATCTTATCATGTACTGCCCGTCAGTACCAATTTGCTTGCCTTCAGTCATCATTGCAATTACTTTTGCTTTGTGAATCTGAACAACATAGTTCACCCATAAAAAAGTATAGCCATGAAAAAGTTTTTCTTCATTCTTTGCACCGTGCTGGTTTCAGCAGCTGCATCTGCTTACACTGCACCGGATCCCAACGAAAAGGTGCTGAAATCATTCAATGAAACATTCTCCAACGCCGAAGAAGTAAAATGGGCCGAGTATGAGAATTATTACACTGTCAGCTTTGTAAGCGGTAAGATCCGCGCCAAAGTAAACTACGATAAAGAGGGCAACATGATGGGTTCAACCCGTTATTATGCTCCCAATATGTTACCGATCGGTATCCTTAACCAGGTTAAAAAGGCTTACCCTAAAAAATCATTGTTTGGAGTAACTGAGATCACTGCCAATGGTGAAGTGAATTACTACATCAAGATGGAAGACGCCAAATGGTGGACAACCATTAAAGTAGATGATTCTGGCAACTCCAGTGTGTATGAGAGATACAAAAAGGGATAATTGGTGGGCTAGTGCGTTCCTCTCAGCCGAATAAGTCTAAGTCTATCTATCTCAACAACGTACCGGCCGCCAAATATCTCCAATCGAAGTTTTCAGCCGCATGGATTTCCAGCGGCTGAATTTTTTTGTTCAATACCGAGGGCCTTAAAATGCCTTTGTTCACCAGGGTGCGCCTGGCTTCCTGCGCCATTTCCTGCACGGCATGCTGCTGCATCCATTGCTGTTGCGGCGTTTCAAAACCTGTTTTATCCCTCCTCCACACGATGGCTTCCGGCAAATGCAGCTGCACGGCCTGGCGGAGGATCCATTTTGTAAAGCCGTTCCTTATCTTGAACCCCGCTGGCAGGCTGAAAATAAATTCCACCAGCTGGTGATGCAGGAAGGGAAGTCTTACTTCGCGCCCATGGGCCATGGAGTTGCGGTCTGCATACTGCAATAACTCTCCCAGTCCGTTCATAAAGCTATTGTAGTACAGAGCTCCGTTCAGGGAGTTTACAGGAGGGCGAGCATAATGGGATATTCCGAAGGTCTCCGCGAAATCTGCGGAGAGATCAGTCATGTTTTTTTGTTGTTTAGTCTTCGATCGCTGCAGCCAGGTTTCAGCCAGCTCAGGGAATTTGCCTGCCAGCTGTTGCTTCCAGCCCCAGGTGGTTTTGATGCCCAGCTGCTGTGTAACCGCTATTTCTTTCTGCTGAAGCTGCCGGTGCTGCCTGCCGAGGTCCTGCCAGTACTGCGCATAATATTTATGATAACCGGCAAGCACTTCATCAGCACCCTGACCGTCGAGCAGAACGGTAATGCCCCTCTCTTTCGCAAGCTGGAACACCTGGTACTGGGCAATGGTGCCGGAAGATTGAAAGGGTGTTTCCTGGTGGTAACAAACTTTTTCAAAATTACCGATCATATCTGCGGCCGATGGCTGCACCTGGTGAGAGACCACATTCAGGTGAGTGGCAACAATGCTGATATATTTCGATTCATCCCTGGCAAAGCCGGGGAAAACAGCAGAGAAAGTATGCACAGGCTGTTGGGTGATAGCGCAAACGGTTGACAGCACAGCAGAACTGTCGAGCCCGCCGCTGAGCGAGCTTCCCAATGGCATATCGCTTCTCAACCTGTTATTGACAGATGTAAAGAATAACTCACGGAAACGGTCGATTGCTTTTTCATCGGTAATATCCTGATCCGTATTATTTGCATCGATATCCCAGTAGCGATGAAGAGTAAGCTCTTTTGCCGGCAGGTCATAAACCAGGTAATGAGCAGCGGGCAATTGCGCTATTTGTTTGTAGAAGCTGCGGCTCCCATCGCCGGGATGCTGAATGTAACCGAGGGTGAGATAATTGTAGAGCATTGTTTCATCCACTTCCCTGGGAATGTTTGCTGCCCAGAGCGCTTTCATCTCACTGGCAAAAACAAATTCTTCTTTTGTGTGATGATAGAAGAAAGGCTTTTCGCCAAAACGGTCGCGGGCAGCAAAGAGTTGCTGCTGCTTGCTGTCCCAGATGGCAAAGGCGAACATGCCGTCAAACTGCTGCAGGCATTCATGGCCATAGCAATCATAGGCTGCAAGGATCACTTCCGTATCTGACTGATTGAAAAACTGATAACCCATCTGCTGAAGGGAATGCCTTATTTCCCTGTAGTTATAGATCTCACCATTGTGAACAATATGATAGCGCTGGAGGTAGCTCATGGGTTGAGCAGCCGCTTCGCTGAGATCTATGATGGCCAGGCGGCGGTGCGCCAGTCCCGCACTATTGTTGTTGTATATGCGGATATCTGCTCCATCGGGCCCACGATGTGCAATAGCAGCATTCATCTGCTGCAGCCTTTCCGGACTGACCAGTGAATTATCGGAAGAAATAACGCCTGCGATGCCACACATATGGCAACAAGTTAATACTTAATAGGCAGTATTGCTCTCACGCTGTCCCATTCCATTACCAGTTGCATGCCTTTCTCTGCAGGGGCAAACTCCATGGTAAGTACTTCAAAGGGGAAGTTTGTTCTGGCGATGGGTACGTTGAATTTGAAAGCATCTTTGGTGGAATCTATTTTCAGGCCCCAGGTATAGAGATCGTTGTTGAGTATGATGGTCCATTCGTTTTCATAAGGAATGGCATAGATCACGTAACGTCCTTTGGGTACGGTTTTGCCGTTGATGTTCACATCCCGGAAGAATTCCAGTTCGGTGGCTTCATTGGCGCCCATCCTCCAGATGGAGCCGTATTGAACCACTTCTCCGAAAATGGTGCGGCCGCCTTTCTGTGGTCTGCTGAAGATCACCCTGGCAACAGGAGGATCGATGCTCTTGTCGGCCATTTTCATTTTTGGATATTCAACCGGAAAATAGGCCATGTCCATGGGACTTTTATCCAGTCCTGACGGAACAAGGCGGTCGGCGCTGTTGCCTGCGGGGTGCTGATTAACAGTAACGGTATTGCTGGCCCTTTGCGGCTTGTTTTCACAGGCACTGAGGAGGCCGCAGGAAAGCAGGGTAGCTAAAACAATATGGGAACGGGTTGCAAACATATCAGAATGTAAAAGGTATGGAGGCTTTAACGGCATCCCACATTACCAGGAGATTGGCGCCACCATTGGCTTTTTCAAAAATCATGGTGAATGCTTCAGCCGGGTCAGTGGTTTTTTCAGGGGTCACGTCTACGCGAAGTACGTCTTTGGTCTGATCATACTGAAAAGCGCCCCAGATATCTGTTTCCCTGTTGAAGATGATGGTCCATTTATCCTG
>NZ_JBQCGW010000188.1:0-5069 GCF_051955275.1 Pseudobacter sp.
GTTGATGGCCAGCAGTGAAAAAAGGATGGTTATGGTAATACCACTGATCACAGCAAGCCTGCACCAGTAATAATAAGCATTAGTTGTTGGGTTCATAAAGAGCTTGTGTCAGATAGTTTTCGAGCAGATCCGTTATATGTTTCCAGGAATAATGCTCAGCTATCTTGTTGTTGTTATTTCGAATATAAGCGGAATAAGCCGTTTTATCAATCCTTCTGTTGAGATGTACAGTGATCTGTTCCGGCGTTGAGAAATAAAATGCATCGGAGCCGAGTACGGACTTGTTGAAGATATTGTCATGCGCCACTATCAGCGACTGGGAAGCCATGGCTTCCAGCAACGATGGGTTGGTGCCTCCAACCGAATGACCATGAAAATAGAGATGAGAGAAATGACGAAGATTGTTCAGCAACCCGAAATCATACACAGGACCCAGAAAGCGGATGCGCTCAGTTTCATACGTTGATTTCAGATAAGAGCCGAACTTATTGGTATGATTACCGATCAGTACCAGCGGTTCATCGATGGATGAATGCCGGTAACCTTTCAGTACAGTCTCGATATTGTTCTCAGGCTCCATCCTTGCTATCAGCAGGTTGTAGCCATAATTACTGAGGTTGTATTTTGAAGGAGCGGTTGCGTCCGTCTCTGTAAAGAGCGATGCGCCATAGGCGATGAAAGCCGCGTCCTTATTGTATTTGCTGCGCAGGTATTCCTGTATGCCGATGGAGTCGGCAATGAGTTTATCGCTCTTCATTGCCGCCCAGCGTTCCGCTTTCAGCAGGAATTGCTGCACGCGGGGTGAATACTTGCTGCGCTTCCATTCCAGCCCGTCCATATTGGTCACCAGTACTGCTTTCTTCGGAAAGAGGGAGCTCCAGATACTGCTGCTGGTATAACCCAGCTGCAGGATCACATCATAATCTCGCTTGCGTGCATCCAGGATGCAGTTGAGATCATAAATGAATTGCCCGGCAGTACCGATCCTGTTTTCAGGATCATATTTTGAAATGATATTCACTCCTTTCCAGGAGCTTTCCTTATAAGGATGGAGGGAAGAATTGTATACCGTTACATCATGGCCACGTTCTACCAGGGCAGGGCCCACAAATTCCACGAATTGCTCGAAGCCGCCATACTGATTAGGTATGCCCCTTATGCCGATGATGCCTATTTTCATAATTTGCTTTGTATGCCGGGCACCTGCCGGTATGCATCCAATGTGGCCCTGGCCGTCTGCTCCCAGGTGAAAGCAGTGCTGATCCTGGTTCTTAATGGTGCATTGAATGGCGCGGTGGCGGCCTGGTCTACGGCTGCAAATATAGTTTCACTACTCATAGGATCACAATACCAGGCATAATTCATGAAATATTCACGTGTATCGCCTTTGTCCGTGATCACAATATTGCAGCCCATCACGGCGGCTTCCAGCGTACTCAGACCGGTGGTTTCAAACCAGCTGGGCAAGGCGTGCACCCTGGCGCGCTGGTACCAGCGCAGCAATTCTTCCTGCGGAATATTACTCACAAAAGATACATTGGGGCCGGCAGCTGCATGGCAGGCGGCATTATATGCCTGCTGGTTGGGCCCGGGAGCCCCGATGATCACCAGCCGGTATTTTGTATTGCTGAGTGCTTTGATGAGGTTGAGCTGGTTCTTTCTTCCTTCGATCCTGCCAGCGCAGATCACCAGGTCATTTTCCCGCTGAATGGAAGGATCGGGTTTGAAGAGGGAGCTGTCGATGGCATTCGGCACTACTGCATATTTATGGGGCAGGCCATATCTTGCTTCCAGCCGATTGTACTCGCTGTGTGAATTGGGCAGCAGCAATGCGGATTTCCGGATGATCTGGCGCACACTGCGGCGCTGTCCCAGCCAGAGATAGGACCAGCTGATGATCTTCTCCCCGTTCAGCAGCGCCCGGGCCACCACTTTCGCATATTCCAGCCAGTCTGATGGAAAGATCTTCGCCAGCATGCCCAGCTTGCCGCCGCGCGCCTTCTTTTCATACTCGGAGTAATCCACAAAAATCGGAGATATCACATAGGGAAGTCCGGATCTGCTGATATGGAGCAGGATATCGGCAGGCCTGATGATATTGAAAAAATGGATCAGCTGGTAACCGCTGTAATCGATCACTTCATTACATAACCTGATATCCACCTCCAGGCCCAGTGCCCGCAGCTGTTTGGCTGTATTGGAGACCTGAACGGTATCACCGCCCTTGTCTTTCCACAGCGTTGCCCTTGATATGAACAGTACTCTCAAACTCATCAAAAGATCCTTTATGGAATGCCAGTAACCAGATCGCATACTCTGCCACGTTAGTGAGGTAGCTTCCGGTGAACTGGTAGATAAATATAAACAAGAACAGGCCTAACCTGTAATAATTCCTGTACACTTTTGTGGAGAAGAAGAACCAGCCCTGCAAAGCAAAGCGGATGATCAGGCCCAGGATGCCATAGCTGGCAAGCGTATCGGCCGTAGCGTTGGGAATACGCACTTCACTCAGCGGCATGGAAGGCTGTTGGTAGAACTGACGGAAAAGATCCAGCCCCAGCACTTTGGTTTGTCCGGGTCCCGCGCCGAACCAGATACTTTTCATTTCAGCGATCTTCCAGCTGAGGAAATAACTGTCCGTAGTTCGGCCGCGGAAAGAAGTATCGTCTCCCGCAAATACCCTGGCCAGCCTTTGGCCCACCACATTATCCGGAAAGAAAAGCATCAGGATGGTAAAGCCAATGATCAGGATGGCCAGTATGGAAAAGATATAAATGAACTGACGGCTGTTGACCAATTGACGGATGGCAAACAGCATGATCAGCAGAATGGCGATGAGCATGCCTGATAAAACACCGAATGAGAGTGATAGGATCAGCGGAATACTTACCAGTAAAAGCGTGGTAACAGGGTGGGGTAACCGAAGAAAGATCGTCTTCAGGTAGTAATACAAAGCCACCGGCACCAGCAATAATGAATAATAAGATGCTTCATAGGCAAGCAACTTCAGCCTGCGGATATTGTAGAGCAGGGTGAGCTCGTTACTGAACCAGAAATATCCGGATATGGCCGGAAAGGGCAGAGTAAGCACCGCCACTATTACCAGCAGAAAATTTATGATCAATACCTGTTTGTAAAGTGTACGCAATGTATGGCAGTTGCGCAGGAACTGGTAACAACAGAGGATGAATACATATACAGTGAAGATCAGTGTCAGCGAAGTGAAATAGAAATTCAGGTTCACCCCCTGGAGATAATGCACCAGGGCAAATGCACCGGCAACAGGAAAGAACCAGGCGATATGTCTGAAAGACGGATACCGGGCCAGCCAGATCAGGCCAATAGGGGTGAGCAGCGTAGTATACAATAATCCATGTGGCAACAGAAAGCTGTTGGCAAAGAAGTAAAGCAATACTATCGGCAGGTATTTGTTGATATATGGTCCCTGGTTATTCATTCACTCAGGGCGTGGTCAGTTTTCTGCGAATGGTGATGATAAAGGAAAGCAGTACGCCCAGTAACAGGGCAACCAATCCGCCCTTGATCACAGGCCGTTTCCAGGAAATTTCAGCCGGATCCCTTACAAACCTGAATCCCTCCACTTTAGATACGGCGGTAGATTCAAATGCCATCATACGCTGGGCAGCTTCTTTTTCCTGCAGGAGGTATTGTACATAAAAGCCTGTAGGATTTACTGTATTTCCTGTTTTCGTATATGCCTGAACGGAAGACAGCAGGGTATTTGCCGAATCCAGTTTACGAAGTTCTTTATTGATGAAGGCCAGCTTTTCCGCCTGGATCTCTTTTTCTTTTTGCCTGGAACTTACTACAAATGGTAATGAATTCAGGTAATTGAGAAAGGCCTGGCTGAGGGTATCTGCGGGAGTCTGATCATTCTGGAGGGTAACTGAGAGCTTGAACACCCTGTCCCGCACCTGGCTATTGGTATCAGACAATACCATATTATAAAGAGTGCGGGAGTTGATGGCGGTAATGGAGGCAGCTGTTTGCGGTGGAATTTTCAATGCATCGGACAATTCTTTTACCGAACCGGTGGAGGCGAGTTGGTTCAACTGGTCAAGCAATTCCCCGTAAGTTCTCGGACTGAGTGTATTGAACCTGATCAGCATAGTGCCTTTATATTGGTAGGAAGTGCATGAATAACGGTACAAACCAAAGCCGATCCCGAGCAGTAAAGCGATAAGCAGGATGAAACGTCCACTGATAATGGAAATGATCAGCAGGTCGAATAACCTGAAAAGTAAACGAAAGAAAGCGCGCGCAGTGTTTGTAAAGCCGGATAAGTAGATATGGTCTTCAGGATGCAGCTGTTGATCTTTCATGATCTGAATTCATTTTAACATACTGTTAGAAACAAGCATGCCAGTAATCAAAAGTAAGAAAATTAGTTAATTGCCTTCCCCGTCTAAGGCAGGAGCATCTGATTGATAAGATATTAGGCACACATGTTGCATGAGTATCGGAGCAAAGAAGAAAAAAATAGCTGAACACCATAATTGGTAAAAAAATGTTACAGTCTTAGTCTCCTGCAATAATTGGAATCGCCTTAAAAATAATTTCATCCAAGCAACGTTTAGTTTCGGCGGGATGTCACTTACCTGAATAACAGGATCATGCGAAGAACGGGGGCAATTTCACAATTTTGAGGCTGACCGTTTATTATTATTAATAAAATTTGTTTCCTTTGCATGATTAAGGCGTAAGTAGGAATAACTTTTTATGAATTGGCCTCTCTTCCGGAGAGGAAAAAGCACTAATTACCGATGATGATAATTCCCTCTACGCCGGTCCAATCCTTCACAAGAAAGACCGGCTTTAATGCAGATACCGTCGCCTTACGATCCTACGTGGTTGAGAAGCGTAGATACTTCATGGTTAAAAGGGGCTTCGATATTATTCTTTCATCTTTGGTTATCATATTCATTATCAGTTGGTTATTTCCAATCATCGCATTACTCATCAAGCTTGATTCAAATGGTCCGGTATTTTTTATCCAACGCCGTGTAGGCCGCTGGGGTAAAAGTTTTAAATGCTTGAAATTCAGAACA
>NZ_JBQCGW010000189.1:0-4238 GCF_051955275.1 Pseudobacter sp.
ATCATGGTTGCGGGTATATCGCAAGCAAATAGATACCATGGGACCATAGAACTGTTTGTACAACTGTTCCTGGCACCGCCGGTCGTTATTGATACAACCGGTGATCATCTCTATATCGGCAAGGCTCCCTGCCAAAAGACCTCCTGTATTGAGTGGTTCACTGCTGAGCAGCAGCCGGAGCGTAATCGCTCTTAAGCTGAACGATCCAACCGGGGCAATATTGCCTTTTAATGGTCGGATTATTTTTAACCTGCTATGCGCTGGAATATTTTACGGGTGCGGGTTGCGAAGGGTTGGGTGCGTTCCCGGGTTTGATTTGGAACAGGAATAGATCAACGGGCTTTTTTTGTCTCCGGCAGCGGTGAACAGGCCGATAGAATAGGATGAGTTTTGAAACTGCAAAAGGCTCTGTATCAATTGTTCTTCCGGATCTCCGTCAGAAAGGCCTCCACTTTTCTCCTGATGGTCACGGGATTGCCGTTGTGATTGTTCACCAGTACGGAAAAGATCAGTTTTTTATTCTGTTGGGTGATGAGGAAGCCGCTTAAGGCCACCACTCCGCTCAGGGTGCCGGTTTTGGCGTATACATAACCGCTGTCCGCGTTGTAGTAATTCTTAAGTGTGCCTTTGCCGCCTGTAGCCAGAATCCCTTTGAGACGTTCCATACCGAATTCTTTTTCCATTTTTTGCAGGATGGCCACAAAGTCTTCAGGCGTGAAAAGATTGAAACGGCTCAGGCCGCTGCCATCCGCCCAGGAGGGAGGATGTGGCAGGTCTTTCAGGTCTGTTTGCAGTAGCGTATCGATGAGCTTTCTTTCATTGAATTCCTGCAACAGCTGATAGCTTACCATTTGCAGACACTGGTCCGCAAAGAAGTTATCGCTGCGGTACATCATGGGCTTCAGCAGGGAGTCCAGTGGCTGGGATGCAATATTACCCAGGCTGATCAGTTGCAGCCCTGCACGATAGAATTTGCGGAGTGTGGCATTGGAGGTTTCTCCTATTTCTTTGCCAACAGTATCAGGCAGCAGTTCCAGTGCGGCTTGCAGGCCTCCGGTAACAAAAGGCACATGCTGTGTGGCCTTTGCCTGCGAGCTCTGTGTAACATGGAATATGTTTTCGCTGAGGGCCCGTTGTACATTGAAGGTGGCGGCGGTATCAGCCGTGAAGCGCACCTTCCAGTTCACTTCAGGGTTGGAATAAAGAGATGGCGAAGGCAGGAATCCATTGGCATCGCGTACCACGGGCTGGTTGTATTCCTGCACCCATTCCACCACATTGCCATATACGGGAAGCGGGCTTCGCTCCACCATGTAATCATCGTTATAATCATCCCAGCTCCATCCTCTGCCCCATGCTTCTGATTTCCAGATGGGCTTGTTGATGTACAGTGGTTTCTTCGACTGTTGCAGAAACCGGATCACCGGCTGGTTGCGATAATCGGGATGCAGCAATGTGGGATCTCCTGTTGGTATGAGGAAGATGGCTGTGTCGTTCTCGAAATACTGAATGCCCGTGAGACTGTCTCCGAGGTATTTCATGGCTGCATAGCAGCTGAAAAGCTTCACGTTACTGGCTGGTGTGAAATATTTATTACCCTGGTAATTGTGCAGGAATTTACCGGTTGAAGGATCATACACGGCAACGCCCACCTGTGCCTGCTGCAGGGTGGAATCATTCAGCAGATGTTCCTGCACGTAATCAGGCCTGCTATTGTTGCCAGGAATACGGGAGGTGGTGCAGGCAGATGCCAAAAGGATAATGACCAGGGAACTCCAGGAACAGACTTTCATAACACCAATATAGTGATTTCTGCTTTAGCTTCTTTCCTGCGCGCGGAGCCAGCGTTCCGGGATCTCGTTGCTGCTGGCCAGCAGGTAATCCTTGTAGGAGCAGGCGATGAACTGCTGATCGGGCAGTTGCATCCACCAGCGGCCGGTGCGTTTGCTTTGAAGGAATACTGTTTCTATTTCTGCAAAAGCGATAGTGAATTCGTTGAAGGATTCTTTCTCATCGAGTTTGGCCTCACGTTGTCCGCGGCTTCTGCCATCGATGAGGTACCAGAGCATATGACTGATCTGCTTGGCGGTGAGGTTGTCGCGGTCCTTTTCTGCCAGGTAGCCGTAGATACCTACTGTGTTTATATTTGGACTGAGCCCTGCATATCTCATCAGGATGCAGGCTTCTTCCCCGTTGAATCCGTTGGGGGTGATGCCGTTTGCCGGTGCGAATGCATGGGCGATGGCTGCAATATCGAAACTGAATAGTTCGGCGTTGCGGATCACGGGCTCCATTTCTTCGATGGCTTCTTTGATATGACCAACGCGGAAGCAGTCGAACCGGAGCTTGTCCATGGTTTCCAGCATACGCGGGTGAACGTAATAGCTCTGGAATCCCACGTGATTGTAATGGCGGATAAAATTGGGCTCTGTGGTGAGCATTTCCATGAGGAAATTCTTGTCGCGCTGACGCGAATCGATATCCAGGTCTATGAGTGCGTCCACACACACTGCCTCGATGATCTGTTCCTGATCTGCATACATCCGGTACTGCGCCATGGTAAGATCGTGGGTGCCGCCGAGGATCACCACCAGTTTACCCGCAGCGGTGAGGGCACCGGCTACGGTTTTGAGGGCGGCATAGGTATCGTTGAGGGAGGCACCTCGTTTCACATTGCCCACATCGGCTATGCGGATATCCGTATGCCAGTAGAAAAGCTGGTAGAATTCCGCCCTGATGGTATCGGGGGAATCGGTACTGTGCACATTGATGCCTGCTCCGCGGGAATCTCCGCAGCCTACCAGGACAATATCAGCCAGTTCCAGTTCCGGCATTGTTTCTTCGTAAACATCGATGATCTTTCCAAATTGTCCATCCTTATAGTCCTCGTCCAGTGAGAGCATGGCCCTGTTTATGGGGTCCAGGAAGTCACTTATGTTCAATATATCCGACATGGCTGCAATATAATCCGAAAGTTGGAATTTGATGCCGGGCAGCGGCCCCGTTTTCTTATCTTTGCCATATGGAGCAATTGTTACAACAGATAGCAGCTTACAAGCAGGAAATTGAAAATACCCCCACCAATGGAGCCGAGTCATTGGAAGCCTACCGGATAAAATTCCTGGGAACCAAAGGCATTGTCAAGAACCTCTTCGCTGAAATGAAGAATGTTCCCGCGGACCAGAAAAAAGAATTCGGACTTGTTCTGAATGAGTTCAAGCAACTGGCTGAAGGAAAATATGATACCTGGAAAGAACAGCTGGGCGGCGATTCGCATACGGCCGACTCTATGGATGTTTCCCTTCCCGGTGATACCCTTACCCTCGGAACCCGTCATCCGATCAACTTATTCCTGAATCATGTGATCAGCATTTTCAACCGCCTCGGCTTTTCCACTGCGGAAGGTCCGGAGATTGAAGACGACTGGCACAATTTCACCGCCCTCAATATTGCAGAGAACCATCCTGCGCGCGACATGCAGGATACTTTCTATATTCAGCAGAATCCTGACTGGGTGCTGCGCACGCACACCAGCAATACGCAGATCCGCAATATGGAGAAGGGCTCACTGCCGTTGCGCATCGTTTGTCCCGGCCGCGTTTACCGCAACGAGACCATCAGCGCACGCAGCCACTGTTTCTTCCACCAGATCGAAGGATTGTACATCGATGAGAACGTGTCTTTCGCTGACCTGAAGCAAACCCTCTACTTCTTTGTGCAGGAGATGTATGGAAAGGATATCAAGATCCGTTTCCGTCCGAGCTACTTCCCCTTCACCGAGCCGAGTGCAGAGATGGACGTACAGTGCCTGATCTGTTATGGAGCAGGCTGCCCGGTGTGCAAGCGCACCGGCTGGCTGGAGATCCTGGGATGTGGTATGGTGCATCCGAAAGTGCTGGAGAATTGCAAGATCGATCCGAATAAGTACACCGGCTTTGCATTCGGTATGGGCATTGACAGGCCGGCGATGCTGAAGTACGGGATCAATGATATCAGGTTGTTCAGTGAGACTGATGTGCGGTTCCTGAAGCAGTTTACACCGATAACGTAGCGAACGTAAAGTTCCTTACAATAAAAAACGGCGATCTGTTATTAGCAGATCGCCGTTTTTATCTGGTTACGTTTTATCAGAGTGTTACGGTCGCGGGCGGGCCCGCCCGGGGCCGCTGTTTTGTGGTGTGTTGGGCGGGGTTTTTTTTGGGGTGGGCACCGTAAAGAAGTTAAAAACGGGGGCGCCG
>NZ_JBQCGW010000190.1:0-14621 GCF_051955275.1 Pseudobacter sp.
AAGAAGTGATCGGTTTCACCACCACCTCAGCTTCCACTGCAAATCCATTATAGTTAGCATAGAATGGCTCGGGGATGATCACTTCATCACCTGGGTCCAGGCAGGCCATGAAACCGAAGATGATGGCTTCGGAGCCTCCGGTGGTAATGATGATCTGGTTGTGATTTACCTCAATACCCACCTTCTTGTAGTACTCAACCAGTTTACGGCGGTAGCTTTCGTTACCGGCACTGTGGCTGTATTCCAGTACTTTGAAATCGGCATGACGAACGGCATCCAGGATCTGCGGAGGCGTTTCAATATCCGGCTGCCCTATATTGAGGTGGTAAACTTTCGTTCCTTTCTTTTTAGCTGCTTCCGCAAAGGGAACCAGTTTACGGATGGGGGATGATGGCATGGTCTGGCCACGCTGGCTAATCGTTAACATGCGGCAAAGATAGGGTGATTGATTGCAAAAAAATGCGGGGTCTCCCATGTATTGTCAAAGACAACAGGAAGACCCCGCGCAAATGATGTAAAAGTCTATTTGGACTTGTTTCCTTTTTCTTTCTGATATTTTGCATAGTCCACTTCATTCAGCACTTCACCTGTGATACGCAGATCCAGGGGAGCATCGATACCGGCCACTTTGATAGTGATGGTTTTGTTGAAGGGCCCGAGTGCAGCTGCATTGAAACCGGCAGTGATCTTGTCAGCCTTGCCTTTTGCAATGGGAGCCTCCGGTTTTACGGGAGTAGTGCAACCGCAGGATGCAGTAGCAGCCTCAATTACAACCGGTTTATTAGCTATGTTGGTAAACGCGAAGTTGTATGTAACGGGCACACCTTGCTTGATCTTGCCAAAATCATGTACCAGTTCCTTGAACTTCACGGCATTTTCTGCTTTCTGTTGAGTGGGGGACTGGGCGAATGCTGTTGCTGATACGATAAACACACTGAGTGCCAGGAAAAGATGTTTCATACTCGATTGAATTTGATTATTGTCCGTTAATATTTTTTAATAAGGCGATCGACGCATTGACCGGGGCGGCTGTAACGGGTGATTTGTACACAGTGCCCGAGATCAGGAGCGTTTTAGATTGATTGTTGTTGTAAAGAATGGTGATTGACTTGTTGAAGTATCCTTCAGCAGCCGAATTATATCCCACTTTGATCTGTGCAGTGGCGCCCGGTTTAATCGGCTCCTTGCTCCATTCCGGAGTGGTACAACCGCAGGATGCCTGCACATTGGTCAATAACAAGGGAGTCTTGCCAGTGTTCACGATCTCAAAAATATGTGTTACGGGCCTTCCCTGAGGGATCTTGCCGAAGTCGAATCCGCTTTCTTTTACCTGCAGCACCTCAGCAGTATTGGCTGCTGCATTTGCCGGCGCCTGGGCCCGGGCGGATACTCCCAGGGTAACAACGAGGATAAGCGATAACAGGTTCTTAATCATAACCATCTGTATTTAGATATGGTAACGTATTCAAAATTACATTTTTAACGTCCTAACTGCCAATAAATTTCAGGGTTAATGACAATTTTTTAACATCTGCAAATTCTGACCGGTTTTGGATATAAAATACCTTCTTAATACCTACTTTTGACCCATGGAAAACGCCATACACAACCCATTGTTTGCCAACGAAAAATTATCGTTCGACAAGTTCCGTGAGGAAGTGCTGAACGACTACCGTATGGCCTGCGAAAGCAGGGAAGCCAGCCTTTTAGGCCGGAAAGAAGTACTCACCGGAAAGGCCAAATTCGGCATTTTCGGCGATGGTAAGGAAGTTGCCCAGATCGCAGCCTCCAAATTCTTCCGCAGAGGAGACTGGTTATCCGGCTATTATCGCGATCAAACTTTTGCTTTTGCCTCAAAACAGGCCACCGTTGAGGAGTTCTTTTCCCAGCTCTATGCTGATCCCGACACGGCCAACGATCCGCACAGCGGCGGCCGCCAGATGAATTCCCACTTCGCTACCCAAACGATTGCCGAAGACGGAGAGTTCCTTGACCTGGTGAACCGCAGGAATATCGCTGCCGGACTGGCACCCACTGCCGGACAAATGCCCCGTGCACTCGGCATGGCCCTCGCCTCCAAACTGTTCCGTAACTCAGGAGCCCTTCAGGACCTGCACCACCTCAGTAACGAAGGCAATGAGATCTGCTTCGCTACTATCGGTGATGCCTCCACGTCTGAAGGTCATTTCTGGGAAACCATCAATGCTGCCGGCGTGCAGCAGGTACCCCTCGCAGTTTTTGTGTGGGACGATGGATACGGCATCTCGGTTCCCAAAGAATTTCAAACCACCAAAGGCTCCATCTCCGAAGCACTCAAAGGCTTCCAGAAAAAAGATGGCACCAATGGATTCGATATTTATAAAGTACGCGCCTGGGATTATGCAGGCATGTGCGAAGTTTTTGAAACTGCCATCCAGAAGATCCGCGACACACATATCCCCGCCATCTTCCACGTGGAAGAGGTAACACAACCACAGGGACACTCCACTTCGGGTAGCCATGAGCGTTATAAGAGCCCCGAACGCCTGGAATGGGAGCGCGATTGGGATGGCAACAAGAAATTCCGCGAATGGATCCTGGAAAATGAACTCTGCACAGAAGAAGAACTGCACAATGTAGAGATCAGGTCCAAGGAAATGGTGCGCGACAGTAAGAACCGCGCCTGGGAAAAATATATCACCCCCATCAAAGAACAGGTTGCTGAAATAGTGGGCATGATCGATGAACTGATCAATGCCGGTCTTGACCAGCACGGGGAACTGTCGAAAGACAGGCAGGAACTCGCCTCCAACCGCGAGCCCATGCGCCGTGATATCCTGCACGTGATGCACAATGTATTGCTGCACACCGGCAAAGCGCCCGCTGCAGCAGCACTGCGCGCCAGGTACAATGAGCTCAAGGCTGAAGGCTATGAGATGTACGATTCCAAACTGTTCGACGAAAGCCCGAAGAGCCCACTACTCACCCAAACCACTCACCTGGACTACGCTTCCGATGCACCAACGGTAAACGGTTATGAAATCCTCAACCGCTATTTTGATTCGCTGTTCAGCAGCAATCCCAAAGTGGTGGCATTCGGAGAAGATATGGGTAAGATCGGAGATGTGAACCAGGGATTCGCCGGTCTCCAGGCCAAACACGGCATCGATCGTGTGTTCGACACCGGTATCCGCGAACTCACTATCATGGGACAGGGCATCGGCCTTGCTATGCGCGGGCTGCGTCCTATCGCTGAAATACAATATCTCGATTATCTCTTATACGGTCTGCAACCGCTCAGCGATGATGCAGCCACCCTGCACTGGCGCACCAAGGGTCGCCAAAGCTGCCCCATCATTGTGCGTACCCGTGGTCACAGGCTGGAAGGTATCTGGCATAGCGGCTCCCCGATGGGCATGATGATCAATTCCCTCCGCGGCATGCATATCTGCGTACCACGCAATATGGTGCAGGCAGCCGGTATGTACAATACCCTGCTGGAAGGTAATGATCCCGCCATTGTGGTGGAATGCCTCAACGGTTATCGCCTGAAGGAGAAGATGCCGGCCAACCTCATGGATTACACCGTGGCGCTGGGCGTTCCCGAGATCATCCGCGAGGGCAGCGATATCACCATCGTAAGTTATGGCTCCATGCTCCGCGTGATCCAGGAAGCAGCAGAAGTGCTGGCTAAACAGGGTATCAGCTGCGAGATCGTGGATGTGCAGACGCTCCTGCCTTTCGATACACACCATGCAATACTCGATAGTCTTAAAAAGACCAACCGTATCGTGTTCGTTGATGAAGATGTACCCGGCGGCGCCTGTGGTTTCATGTTCAATGAAGTGATGGAAAAACAGGGCGGTTACCGCTGGCTGGATGTGGCGCCACGCACCATCACGGCCAAGGCACACAGGCCCAGCTACGGAAGCGACGGCGATTATTTCAGCAAGCCCAACACAGAGGAGATCGTGGATGTGGTAACTGAAATGGTAAATGAATAAAATATACCTCGACATTATCGAGACCGGCGGTACCATCGCCTTTGGATTGTCAGGCGCATTCATGGCCATGGAAAAAAGGTTAGACCCTTTTGGAGTGATCATCATTACGTTTGTGACAGCCATCGGAGGTGGTACCGTTCGTGATATATTGATCGGCAAAACGCCGGTCACCTGGCTGCAGGACAATTCCACCACTCTGATAATCCTGTGCACCGCCCTTGCTGCCCTGCTCTTCGGCAAATACCTGCGCCAGCTGAGTAAGATCATGTTCTTCTTCGACTCACTCGGGCTCGGCCTGTTTACAGTGGTGGGGATCGAAAAGGGGCAGGAAGCCGGACTGAGCGGTCTTATCTGCGTGGCGCTCGGCACCACCACAGGCTGTTTCGGCGGTGTGATACGCGATGTGCTGCTCAACAATATTCCCCTCATTTTCAGGAAAGAGATTTACGCGTCAGCCTGCATAGCAGGTGGCATCCTGTACTTTGCCCTGAAGCAGACGGGCATCCTGGTGGAATACACTACCACCATTACCATTGTATTCATTGTGCTGATCCGCATCATTGCTGTGAGATATAAGATATCTTTGCCGGCGAGTTACAACAAATAATTCCACATGTTAACAGCAAAGGAGAGAAGATTCATCAAGTATTGGGAGGAACAGCGGGTAGGAGGGCAAAGACCTTACCTCACCCTATATATCATTGCCGGCACTTTTATTTCCACCCTTGTGGTATTCTTTTTATTCGCCATGCTGGGTATCGACCTGGAAGGTTATATCTGGATGGTGCCTGTGATCGGGTTTCTGACGGTGACAGGGATTTCAGTGGTGAGCTGGAAGAACAATGAGAAGAAGTTCAAAGGGATTATAAAGAGGGAGATGGAAGAGGGGATGAGCGCGAATGGGGGAGAAGTGGAAGGGAAATAAAAGACTGTCAAATGAAAATATACTCCTTTGACTTATTCCTTACTGAACATGCTCCTGGTAATTATGCTGAGGAGTATAAGACCAGGCGGAACGAAATGCTTGGCAAGTTTCCATTTTCCGTTCTTCTCGACGGCGCTTATTTTGAAACCGACAGTCTTGAAAAATGGATCAACCTGCATCTGGGACCTGGTCAGATCAATGCACTTTTTTACATCAAGACAGGCTATGATTTCGGATTTTCTGAATATTTCTTCCAGGATGAGGCAAATGCGGCAGCTGTCAGGAACGCAGTTCCCAATATTTACACAAGGCACAGGCATTCTGACGATCCTCCGGATATTATCTCCAAAAGCGACGGGTATGAGAGCTTTGTAGACTACGATCCCACTAACCCCAATAGCATTGTAATAGATGTTGATGACGAGTATTAAACTATTATTGTAATGATTATCAATAGTATAGGATGTTTTTTGCCTTTTTTGTTCGCTGATCGCGATTCGCGAACAGAAAGCGTTATATTTATGATATGAAATCACACAATGGGATGAGGCCTCAGGATATCGTCATCCTACTTAAAATACTTTGCCTTAAGGAACAGGAATGGCAGTACAGGGACCTGTCTGCTCAATTAAATATCAGCGTTTCTGAAATTGCAGAATCACTGAACCGAAGTCATATTGGTGGATTAATAGATCAGACCCGACGTAACGTTTATCATCAATCGATAATGGAGTTCATTGAACATGGATTGCATTACGTGTTTCCTCAGGTTCCAGGGACTTTTGTTACTGGCATTCCTACAGCTCACTCTCACAGTTATTTCAAAAAGCATTTTCAGTCTGAATTAAACTACGTATGGCCCGATGAAAACGGAACAATCAAGGGGCTATCTATTATTCCATTGCACAAAGGAGTACCTGCAGCTGTTCAGAGTGATGAAAAGCTTTACAGGTGGCTTGCTGCAATTGATATTATCAGAGTTGGTCGTGTCAGGGAAATAAAACTGGCATTGGATATGCTGAAGAAAGAGATATTGATATGAGTCTATACCAAAACATCATCCGGATAAAGGCTGTTTATAACGCCCTTGAAGAATTGGCCAGCGAAGTCGTGTTCGTTGGAGGAGCTACGGTAGCACTATATGCTGACCGGCCTGCAAATGAAGTCAGGCCTACTGATGATGTAGATATTCTCATTGAGATATTGAATTATTCCGGTTATGCTGACATTGAAAAAAAATTGAGGGCCAAAGGTTTTGAAAATGATGTTGAATCAGGAGTGATCTGCAGATATCGGGTAAATGGCATAGTAGTAGATGTTATGCCTACGGACGAAAGTATTTTAGGGTTTTCGAACAAGTGGTATCCGGATGGCTTCAAAACAGCAATGGATATTCAACTTGATGATAGTTATAAGGTAAAAATTTTTCAGCCAGCCTGGTTTGTTGCTTCAAAGTTAGAGGCGTTTAAAGGGCGCGGGGATAATGATGGAAGATTGAGCAGTGATTTTGAAGATATCATATTCGTGCTGAATTACAGGAGTGCAATCTGGCAAGAAATGGACAATGCACCTGCTCTGCTTAAAGAATACCTGCAGAAAGAGTTCAGAAAGTTGCTTTCAAATAATTATATCTACGAATGGATAGGCGTGCATCTTGATTTTGCTGAGCAGAAGAGGGTGCCTTTTATCATCGGAGGATTGCAGCAGATTTTCGGATGACCTTTCATTTTACATCTTAAAACAAAAACCTCCGGCAGCATCGCTACCGGAGGTTCTTTGCTTATAACAGTAATACTTATGCGAGGTTGTGGAATACTTTCTGAACATCCTCATCCTGTTCCAGCCTGTCAACCAGTTTCAGCACTTCCTGTGCCTGCTCTTCCCCTAATTCAACGGTTGTTCCGGGAATCCATTCCAATTCAGCGCTGATAGGAGTCAAGCCTTTTTCTTCGAGTGCTTTCTGCATATTGCCGAAATCGGTGAAGCCTACTCGCAGTACCAGCACGGTTTCGCCGTTCTCGCCGGTGCCTTCGCCCATTTCTTCCAGACCGAAGTCGATCAGTTCCAGCTCCAGGTCTTCCTGGCTCAGTCCCTGCGGATTCAGTTTGAACACCCCCATTTTCTTGAACTGGAAGGCTACGCTTCCGCTATTGCCGAGGGTGCCATTGCCTTTATTGAAATGAGATTTTACGTTGGCTACGGTACGTACGTGGTTGTCAGTGGCGGTTTCTACCAGCACGGCAACACCATGAGGTCCGTATCCTTCGTACAGGATCTCTTCATAGTTCTCCATTTCCTTACCGTTGGCGCGCTTGATGGCGGCTTCCACACGGTCCTTCGGCATGTTCACGCTCTTGGCGTTCTGCATGCAGCGGCGGAGTGCCGGGTTGGTGGCAGGATCAGGGCCACCGGCTTTAACGGCCATAACGATCTCTTTCCCGATCCGGCTGAATTGCTTCGCCATTTTGTCCCACCTGGCAAACATGGTGGACTTCCGAACTTCAAATATCCTACCCATATTGGTATAGATTGCTTGTTTCTGTTGATTAAACGGTTATCCTGAGCCTGCGCTCAGGGTTGCAAAAATAACCTTTGTATCCCTTATAAAAAAACGCTCCGGAATTCCGGAGCGTTTTTATGTATAAAGCTTTTGCAATTAAGACTTTCCAAGTTTGCTTCTGCTCTTACTGTAACCGAAGTAGATCACCAGACCGATAGCCATCCAGGCCAGGGCGGTGAGCTGCGTTACGTGGTCCAGCGAAATGATCATGGCTGAGCAAACCAGTACACCCATGGTAGATACGAAAGGCACAGCCGGCGTTTTGAACGGACGGGGTACATTCGGATCAGATTTTCTCATGATCCATACACCGGCGCTCACCAGGATGAAGGCAAACAGGGTACCGATACTGGTCAGGTCACCCGCCAGGTGGCCGGGAACGAAAGCAGCAAAGGCGCCCACGAATACGAACAGGATCAGGTTGCTCTTGTACGGGGTCCTGTACTTGGGGTGCAGGTCTGCAAACACTTTAGGCAGCAAACCGTCGTTACTCATGGAGTAGAACACGCGGCTCTGACCAAGCAGCATCACCAGGATCACAGAGCTGAATCCGGCCAGGATGGCAATGGATACGGCAGTAGCGAGCCACTGGTAGTTATGCATGTATGTTTCGATAGCGTAAGCAACAGAGGCTTCACGGCCAGACTTCTGGAAGTCGGTGAACGGAGCCACACCTGTGAGTACGTAAGAGAATAAGATGTAGAGAATGGTACAAACCACCAGTGATCCGAGGATACCGATAGGCATGTCCCTCTTTGGGTTCTTGGCTTCCTGGGCCGCAGTGGAAACCGCATCAAAGCCGATAAAGGCAAAGAATACGATGGCAGCGCCACGAAGTACCCCCCACCAGCCGTGGTTGAATTTGGGTGCGTAAGAATATTCAGAACCGTCCGGCAGGATCGCAGGCGGCTGATCGGCAGGGATGAAGAATGGCGTGTGGTTCTCAGGTTTGATGAACTGCCAGCCGATGGCGATGAAGATCAGTACGATCGCCACTTTTACGAATACGATGATTGCATTCACCCAGGCAGACTCTTCAGTACCCTTGATGAGGAGAAGGGACAGCAACAGGAGGATCAGCAGGGCAGGGGCATTGATGATACCAGTATGCAGCACACCGGCGGCGTCTACAGCAGACTCCAGCGGCGAGTGGCACCATTCATAGGGTATCGAGCCTCCCAGCAAGTTATTTAAGTATTCACTCCATGCAATAGATACGGTAGCGGCGCCCAGTGCATATTCGAGTACCAGTGCCCATCCGATGATCCAGGCAACCAGCTCACCCATGGTAGCATACGCGTAGGTGTAAGCACTACCGGCAATAGGGATCATAGAGGCGAACTCTGCATAACACAAACCGGCAAATGCGCAACCAACAGCCGCGATAATAAAGCTCACAGTTACCGCAGGCCCTGCGTGTCCGCCGGCAGCAGCAGCAGTTCTTACAAACAACCCGGCGCCAATGATTGCGCCAATGCCGAGTGCAACCAGGTTACCGGCTCCCAGGGTTCTTTTTAACCCTTTATCCGATTCGGCAGCCTGTGCCAGCAGAGCAGTTAATGATTTTTTACGGAACAAACTCATAACAGTCGGTTATCTATTTTTTGAAATGAAGAATGGGTTTAAGTTCTAAAAGATACAAGGCGGAAAGATAAGGATTTATTAATCTCCGCAAATTAAAAGATTTACCAACCCGGCCGGCCTGTACACGAGTGAGAATAAGGGTTTGCAAAAAATGCTTTTTATAGTTTAAGTATTATATTGCGGCAATTATTCACCAGACGACCAACATGAAAAAGAACAGGCTGACGATCTTTATATTGCTTGCTATGGTGCTTGGTATTGCTGCCGGGTATTCCATACACGAATATGCATCACCGGAATTCATCAAGCCTTTCTCCAAGAATATCAATCTGCTCGGCAAGATTTTTATCCGTCTGGTACAGATGATCATCGCACCCCTCGTATTCTGTACTCTGGTAGTGGGCATCGCTAAACTGGGTGATATGAAAGCAGTGGGCAGGGTAGGCGGCAAGGCCATCCTCTGGTTCATCTCCGCATCGCTCATGAGCCTCCTGCTCGGACTGGTGCTGGTAAATATCTTCCGCCCCGGTGATTACATCGATCTTTCCCAGGCTGATACCGAAGGCGTGAAAGACCTGATGAAGAACACTTCATCCTTCTCTCTCGAAAAGTTTGTAGAACATATCATCCCGCGCAGCGTCATAGAAGCGATGGCCACCAACGAAGTACTGCAGCTGGTGGTATTCTCCGTTTTCTTCGGCGTAGCCATGACTACCCTGGGCGATTATGCGAAACCACTGATCAAGGCACTGGACATCGTTTCCCATGTGATCCTCAAAATGGTGGCCTATGTGATGAATTTCGCGCCTCTGGGCGTATTTGGCGCACTCACCGCAGTAGTAGCCACCAAGGGATTAGGGATCTTCAGATTCTATATCGTTTACTTCCTGTTCTTCCTGCTGGGTATCTTTATCCTCTGGGTAATTTTACTGGGAGCAGGTACCCTGATCCTGGGCCCCAAACGGATGGCCGACCTGCTGAAAAGGATCGGCGGGCCACTGCTCATTGCCTTCAGCACCACCAGCAGTGAAGCCGTATTCCCCAAGCTCACTGAAGAGCTGGAAAAGTTCGGCTGCAAGAATAAGATCGTTTCTTTTGTACTGCCCCTCGGTTACTCTTTCAACCTCGATGGCAGTATGATGTATATGACCTTTGCAAGCCTTGCCATTGCACAGGCTTACAATGTACCCCTGGATCTCTCCACCCAGCTGACCATGCTGCTGGTGCTGATGATCACCAGTAAAGGGATTGCCGGTGTGCCGCGCGCATCACTGGTGATTGTACTGGCTACCTGCGCCATGTTCGGGATTCCGCCCGAAGGCGTAGCCATTATCCTTCCGATCGACCACTTCTGTGATATGTTCCGCAGCATGACCAACGTGATCGGGAATGCGCTGGCCACCAGTGTGGTGAGCAAATGGGAAGGCGAACTCGGTCCGGGCGAAAGCGGCGATACAGCACAGGCTTAAAACCTTTGCTTAAACAAATTCAAAGCATCTTATGCATCTGATCCTGTTAGATTTTAACTGGTCTCAACTGCTCCAACCGCAATTCTATATCGAGAACGGCGGCCTCTGGTTACTACTCTTTGTGGTGTTTGCAGAAACCGGTCTCTTTGCAGGCTTCTTCCTGCCCGGTGACTCCCTCTTATTTGTAGCCGGCATCTATGCACATGAGCTGAAACCCGGTGAACCAGGCATTACTCACCAGTTCCTCAAACTATTCGGACTGGGAGACGTAAGAAATGAATATGCAGACCTCTTCGTACTCTGGGCCCTGATCTCCGTCTGCGGTATCCTCGGAAATATGGTAGGATACTGGACCGGCAAAAAGATCGGCCCCGCCATGTACCACTGGAAAGACCGCTTCTTCTTTAAAAAGAAATTCCTTTATGATGCGCATGACTTCTACGAGAAGCACGGCGGCGGCGCCATTGTGGTTGCCCGCTTCCTGCCCATCATCCGCACTTTCGCTCCCATCATTGCCGGTATCGTGCAGATGGAAAAAAAGAAATTCAATTATTACAATATCGTCGGTTGCCTCGCCTGGGTATTCAGTATGCTCTTTGCAGGCCACTTCCTGCAGAAATGGATACTCGACTGGTTCCAGTTCGACCTGAAGGAACACCTGGAAGTGATTGTGATCGGTATCGTACTTGTAACCACTGCTCCCGTGATCTGGAAACTGTTTTTCAGTAAAAAGAAACCAAACGATCCACCCCAAACTCCTGCTTAAGTTCTATGCAATCGAAATCCAATTCTATCTTCAGCGTAACAGTGATAGTGGCTGCTCTCGGTTACTTTGTAGACATCTATGATCTTTTACTGTTCAGCATCATCCGCGTGGAAAGCCTTACCTCGCTGGGGCTTACCACAGAACAACTCACCACTGATGGAGAAAGCATCATCAGCTGGCAGATGGGCGGCCTCCTCATCGGCGGTATCCTCTGGGGAATGCTTGGTGATAAAAAAGGAAGGCTCAGCGTGCTGTTCGGTTCCATTATTCTTTATTCACTGGCCAATATTGCAAATGGACTGGTAACCAACGTTGACCAGTATGCGATGGTCCGTTTCATAGCCGGAATCGGTCTCGCCGGCGAGCTTGGCGCAGGCATCACCCTGGTTTCCGAGCTCACTCCCAAAGAGAAGCGAGGCATTGCCACCTCCATGGTGGCAGGCATTGGTCTCACCGGCGCCGTAGTGGCCTTCATAGTGAAAGAGAATTTCCACTGGCGTACCTGCTACTTCATCGGCGGCGGCCTCGGACTGGCGTTGCTGCTGCTCCGCATCTCCGTATTCGAATCCGGCATGTTCCATGAAGTGAAAAAGCTGAATGTGAAACGCGGGAATTTCTTCATGCTCTTTAATAACGGCGACCGCCTGAAAAGATATGTACTGGCCATCCTCATCGGCCTGCCCACCTGGTTTGTGATCGGGGTACTGGTAACCTTCTCCAAGGAATTTGCGAAGCATTTCGGTATAAAAGAAGAAGTGGACGCCGGCAAGGCCATCATGTTTGCCTATGCCGCCATTTCACTGGGAGATATTGTTGTAGGCTTTGTGAGCCAGTGGTTCAGAAGCCGCAAGAAAGCACTCTTCCTGTTTTATGGCATCACCATCTTCTTCATGGTACTTTACTTTACCATTCTCTGGGACAGCACTGCCAGCGCCATGTACTGGGTATGCGCCGGACTCGGCTTCGGTACGGGGTTCTGGGCCATTTTTGTAACGATGGGAGCGGAACAGTTCGGAACCAATCTACGCGCCACTGCAGCAACCACCATTCCGAATATGGTGCGCGGTCTGCTTGCCATTGCCATCCTGCCGCTCTTCAAATGGCTGCGCGGCATGGAAGGCGTAGGGTATGTTCAGGGCGGAATGTATGCTGCCATCATTCTGATGGCCGTAACTTTGACAGCCGCTGCTTTAACAAAAGAGACTTTCGGCAAAGACCTGAATTTTGTGGAAGAGTGATAAGGCCCTGGTAACAGGTCCTGCAATAATATTGAATCAATGAAGTTTCTGATCGTTCGATTTTCTTCTATCGGTGATATCGTTTTGACAACACCAGTTGTACGCTGCCTCAAAAAACAGGCCGTCACAGCTGAAGTGCATTTCCTTACCAAGAAATCATTCCTGCCGGTGCTTGCCGCCAATCCATATATCGATAAGATCCATACCATCGATAATAACCTGGATGAAATGATCGAAAATCTGGAAGAGGAAGATTTTGATTACGTGATAGACCTGCATCATAACCTGCGCACACTCCGCGTAAAGCGTGGTCTCGGCAAGCAGTCCTTCTCGTTCAGCAAACTGAATATCCAGAAATGGCTGCTCACCAGTTTCAAGATCAACCGTATGCCCGACGTGCATATCGTAGATCGTTATCTGGATACCCTGAAATCATTCCGCATCCGGAACGACGGTCAGGGGCTCGACTATTTCATTCCCGAAAAAGATCACATTAAAGAAGAAGATATTCCCACCTCCCATCATGCCGGTTATATCGGACTGGTGATAGGCGCCGCCCTCAACACAAAAAAGTATCCGCTTCACAAACTCAAAGAGCTGGTATCCATCATCGATCATCCCATCATTTTACTGGGCGGGAAAGAAGACCGTGAAGAAGGAGATGCCATTGCAGCTATTGATCCCATGAAGATCTACAATGCCTGTGGTAAATTCAATATCAATGAATCGGCCGACCTGGTCCGCAGGTCCAAATTGATCATCAGCAACGATACCGGCCTGATGCATATCGCATCCGCCTTCCGCAAGCCCATCATCTCGCTCTGGGGCAATACGGTTCCTGAGTTCGGCATGTATCCCTATTATCCCACCACCCTGACCAATAGTTTCGATATCATGGAGGTGAAGGGACTGAGCTGCCGCCCCTGCTCCAAGATCGGTTATGATAAATGCCCCAAAAAACATTTCAAATGCATGGAACTGATTACCGCTGAATCCATATACGGAAAAGTGAAAGAGAGATTGGGTAGAAGATAGGAGATGATTGACCTGTTTGTGTACGCACTCTCATGAAGCAGCATATCAGTTTTCAGAGTGAATACCCACCTTATTCCCTTCTGTATCCTCAAAATGTGCGAAGTAGCCGAAATCACTACCTACAGGAGTTTTAGGTAATAACACTTTGCCGCCTGCATTTTCCACCCTTGCCAGGATAATACTCAGATCCGGGTTTCCATTCAGGTAGATCAGTGTGCCTGTATTATCCGGAATGCATCCGTACCCCTGTGTGATACAGCCTGCGGGCTTCCCGTTCTGAAAAGGGAAATATCCCATCTTGTATGCGCCTGCATCTTCAGTTTCCATCCTGATATTCAGGACCTCTTCATAAAATTGTTTCGCCCTCTGAAAATCGGCGACCGGCAACTCAAACCAGTTCAGCATTTTTCCTGTCATACATTAGGCTTTGCTAATCCCCAAAATTTACACTTATTCCCGGCTTCTCATGCGAACAGGCCGATAATTATGATGAAGGCGGATTTTTGACGGCTGAAAGGAGATGAGGGGGAGGGAGCGAAGTCGGCTGTTGAGATTTGCCTGGTTGGCTGGGGGCGAGTGGGGGATGCTTATTGCAGACTGGGTATGTTTTACAGCCCGCAGAAACCACCCCTTGAAACCACCCATAAAAGAAAAAAGCGCATACCCTATGGCATGCGCTCCCAAAAAATATAGCACAAAGATTAAAGCGTCTTCAGCACGTCATTCATGCTTCTCACCGCTTCAGCGCTCTTATTGAAAAGAGCCTGCTCTTCTTCGTTCAATTTGAAATCAACGATCTTCTCCCATCCGTTGCGGCCGATTGTTACAGGCACACCCAGACAGATATCCTTCTGACCATACTCTCCCTCGAGAGATACGCAGCAGGTGAAGAGTTTCTTTTCATCGCGCACAATGCTTTCCACCAGCGCAGCTCCCGCAGCACCAGGTGCATACCATGCGGATGTACCGATCAGTTTAGTGAGGGTTGCACCACCAACCATGGTATCAGCAACAATCGTTTTCTGCTGCTCTTCGCTGAGGAAGTTGGTAACAGGAACACT
>NZ_JBQCGW010000191.1:0-59005 GCF_051955275.1 Pseudobacter sp.
AGTTCTTCTCATGCGTTTCTCCTGTTCGTACTGGTGATACAGCTTCTCGAATTCTTCACCCCAGCATTCGTGGAGGCCTGGTGCTTCGTGCGGGCAGAAAAGGCTCCAGTCTCCGTTCTCTTCCACACGTTTCATGAAGAGATCCGGGATCCAGAGGGCGTAGAAGAGGTCGCGTGCGCGGAGCTCTTCCTTACCGTGGTTCTTGCGGAGGTCCAGGAATTCGAATACATCTGCATGCCAGGGTTCCAGGTAAATGGCGAAAGCGCCTTTGCGTTTGCCGCCGCCCTGGTCAACGTAGCGGGCAGTATCGTTGTACACGCGGAGCATGGGAATGATACCGTTGCTGGTGCCGTTGGTGCCTCCGATATAGGAGCCGGTGGCGCGGATGCCGTGGATAGAAAGACCGATACCGCCTGCGCTCTGGGAGATCTTGGCAGTTTGTTTCAGGGTGTCGTAGATGCCGTCGATGCTATCGTCCTTCATAGTGAGGAGGAAGCAGGAGCTCATCTGTGGTTTGGGGGTACCTGCATTGAAGAGGGTGGGCGTGGCATGTGTGAACCAGCGCTCGCTCATCATATGGTAGGTTTTGATAGCGGCTTCGATATCCTGTTTGTGGATGCCGATGGCTACGCGCATGTACATATGCTGCGGTCGTTCTGCTACTTTGCCGTCAACCTTGAGGAGGTAGGATTTCTCCAGGGTCTTGAAGCCGAAGTAGTCGAATGCATAATCGCGGTCGTAGATAATGGTGGAGTCGAGCAGCTCATGATTCTGCCGGATCACTTCCCATACATCGTCTGCAAGGAGAGGAGCGGCTTTGCCGGCTTTGGCGTCCCTGCATTCGTAGAGGAGCTTCATGGTTTCAGAGAAGCTCTTGATGGTATTTTTGTGCAGGTTGCTGATGGCGATGCGGCTGGCGAGCAGTGCATAATCAGGGTGCTTCACGGTGAGTGAAGCGGCAGTTTCTGCAGCGAGGTTGTCAAGTTCGGTGGTGGTAACGCCATCGTAGAGCCCTTCGATCACTTTCTTTGCCACGTCGATGGAGTTCACGAAGCGCCTGTCCAGACCATAGCAGAGTTTTTCAACGCGTGCTGTGATCTTGTCGAATTTGACAGATTCTTTTTTTCCGTTTCTTTTAACTACAAACATGATGCTGAATATTAATGGTGGTAGTAAGTATTAGTAATAATGGGTGCTTAGAAATCTTCTTCAAGCGTGAAGGTGTTGGCATCTTTTCCGCCGCCCATGACACCTGACTTCTGGTAATCGCCCACGCGTTTTTCGAAGAAGTTTGTTTTCCCTTCGAGGGAGATCATTTCCATGAAGTCGAAGGGGTTGGCGGTGTTGAACATCTTTTCACATCCCAGTTCCTGGAGCCAGCGGTCTGCAACGAATTCGATGTATTGCTGCATCAGTTTGGCGTTCATGCCGATGAGGTCAACGGGCAGAGCTTCAGTGATGAATTCTTTTTCGATGCGTACGGCGTCTCCGATGATCTTGTACACTTCTTCTTTAGGCAGCTGATTGCTGAGCATGCTGTAAAGAAGACAGGCGAATTCGCAATGGAGGCCTTCATCGCGGCTGATGAGCTCGTTGGAGAAGGTGAGGCCTGGCATGAGGCCGCGTTTCTTCATCCAGAAGATGGAGCAGAAGGAGCCGGAGAAGAAGATGCCTTCAACGGCAGCGAATGCCACCAGTCTTTCAGCGAAGGAGCCGTTCTCGATCCAGCGGAGAGCCCATTCGGCTTTCTTTTTCACTGCGGGAACAGTATCGATAGCATGGAAAAGGTGATATTTTTCCTGCGGGTCTTTGATATAAGTGTCGATGAGGAGGGCATAGGTCTCAGAATGGATATTTTCCATCATGATCTGGAAACCGTAAAAGCAGCGTGCTTCGGGCAGTTGCACTTCAGACATGAAGTTAACGGCCAGGTTTTCGTTTACAATGCCGTCGCTGGCTGCGAAGAATGCAAGTACATGTGAAATGAAATGGCGTTCGCCATCGTTCAGGGAAGCCCAGTCTTTCAGGTCTCCGCTCAGGTCAATCTCTTCGGCTGTCCAGAAACTGGCTTCATGCTTCTTGTACATTTCCCAAACTCTGGGATAGTTGATGGGAAGGATCACAAAGCGGTCTTTGTTTTCCTGTAAAAGAATCTCGTTTTCGTGTTGCATACTATCGCTTTTTAATTCACATTTAATGATCGCAGAAAAGGTAAGAGACAGCGATAATATGCCCTCTACTTCATTCCTGGAATAAAGTACAGGCACTTATCATAATTATGCATTTACCTTTAATGCGAAGGATTCAGCACAGATCATACCGGGCAGGTATCCTGACTTGTTTTTAGTCCCCATTCTGAGTGCGGGACCACCGGAGCTCCCATTGCCACAGGTGTGGTGGCGATGCCGGTGAACTTACAGTTGCGCAACAGTCCATGACTTACACATGGTTCCCCTGAATTCTCCCGGAGGCTGCGAACAGGTCCGGGAACCGGTACAAATTGCGTACAAGAGCGACTGCAAACGTAGTATCAGGGGGGGCGTTTTCCAATTTAACTTAATCACAGGATGTGTATAATTAATGGGGATTATATGGAAGTACAGGAATGATGCGGCTTGCGTCCGGCAAGTGCTTACAGCCCCTAGAATTAACCTTTGTTAACGCGTCTGCAATACACATTAAAAATATTGTTGATAAGTTCTACCGTATACAAACGTTCGTTACCTACTTTTGGATTGCCAAACAGATCCTGACATCAGACAACCATTTTTTTGAAGATGAAAACAACCAGCAACATCCTGCTATTGCATGAAGTTGGCATTCACGACATCGACACAGTCGGTGGAAAGAATGCCTCCCTGGGCGAGATGCTACAAAACCTCACCAATCTTGGTGTAAACATTCCCGGAGGTTTTGTCATCACAGTGAACGCCTACAATGAGTTCATTAAATTCAACAACCTCGATTCCACCATCCGGGCCCTGGTGAAAGAGATCGATTACAACAATGTGGAATCGCTTCGCCGCGCCGGCCTGCAGATCCGTAACCTCGTGCGTAACGCCAGGTTTCCACCGGAACTGGGTCAGCAGATCATTGAAGCCTACTACACGCTCTCTGCAAAGTATGACCAGCAAGGTACAGACGTAGCCGTGCGCTCCTCAGCCACTGCAGAAGACCTTCCCGATGCATCCTTTGCAGGACAGCAGGAAACCTATCTGAACGTACGTGGACCAGCCGCACTCATCGACGCCGTGCGTAACTGCTTCGCCTCTCTCTTTACCGACCGCGCTATCAGCTACCGCGAAACATTCAAGTACGACCACTTCCTGGTTGGCCTGTCCGTTTGCGTACAGAAGATGGTCCGCTCGGATCTCGGCAGCTCAGGCGTTGCCTTCTCACTGGATACCGAAAGCGGCTTCAAAGACGTGATCGTGATCAACGGCTCCTACGGCCTCGGTGAAATGGTAGTACAGGGAAGCGTATCACCCGACGAATTCCTCGTATTCAAGCCCACACTCGAAAAAGGATACAAATCCATTATCGAGAAAAAGCTCGGCATTAAAGACCAGAAAATGGTGTACGGTGATGACCCCGATGAACGTGTGCGCATCATCCCTACCGAAAGATCAGCACAGTACCGTTTCTGCCTCTCCGACGAGAATATCCTTAAACTCGCAGGTTGGGTGGCCATCATCGAACAGTACTACAGCAAGATCAAGAATTACTGGTGCCCTATGGACGTGGAATGGGCGCTGGACGGCCTCTCACAGGAACTCTTCATTGTGCAGGCACGCCCGGAAACCATCCATTCCCGCAAAAAGCACAATACCATCACTGAATATGTGATGAAGAACAAACCCGGGGACATTAAACCCATCGTAAAGGGAATTGCCGTAGGCGATAAGATCGGCGCCGGCAAGGTAAGCATCATGTTCTCCCTCGACAAACGCGTTGAAGAAGGACATGAGTTCAAAGAAGGCGATGTACTGGTTACCGACATGACCGATCCCGACTGGGAGCCGATCATGAAGAAAGCCTCCGCCATCGTTACCAATAAAGGAGGCAGGACATGTCACGCCGCTATCGTTGCGCGCGAAATGGGCGTCCCCGCTATCGTTGGTTGCGGCAACGCTACCGATATCCTCCAGGAAGGTCAGGAGATCACTATCTCCTGCGCCGAAGGCGATGAGGGTTTTGTATACAACGGTAAAATGGATTACGAAGTAACGGAAACCTCCCTCGATGATCTGCCGCAAACAGATACAGCACTCATGCTGAACGTGGCTTCACCGGCACTGGCATTCCGCTTCTCGCATATCCCTAACCGTGGTGTTGGCCTGGCTCGTGAAGAGTTCATCATCAACAATTATATCGGCGTTCACCCGCTGGCACTGATGCAGCACCGTGATCTGAACGATCCGGAACTCACCCGCAGCATCGAAAAGCTGATCAAAGGATATCAGAACGAAGAAGAATTCTTCATCCGCAAACTTTCATACGGCATCGCCAAGATCGCTTCGGCTTTCTACCCGAACAAGGTGATCGTTCGTTTCTCCGACTTCAAGAGCAACGAATATTTCAACCTGCTCGGTGGCAAACATTTCGAGCCACATGAAGAGAATCCGATGATCGGATGGCGCGGCGCCTCCCGCTATTACTCTGATGCCTATAAACCCGCATTCGGACTGGAATGTAAAGCTATCCAGCGCGTACGCGAAGAAATGGGCCTCTCCAATGTAGTAGTGATGATCCCTTTCTGCAGAACCGTATCGGAGCTGCTGAAAGTGAAAGAAACTATGAAGGAATTCGGATTGGTACAGGGTAAAGACGGTCTCGAGATCTACCTCATGGCCGAGCTGCCTTCCAATATCCTGATGGCGCGCGAATTCGCCGAGCATATCGACGGATTCTCCATCGGTTCCAACGACCTCACCCAGCTCACCCTGGGGCTCGATCGTGATTCCGCACTCGTGGCACATCTCTACGATGAACGCAACGACGCTGTGAAAAGAATGATCAGCATGCTCATCGACACCGCCAAAGAATGCAAGGTGAAAGTAGGCATCTGTGGTCAGGGACCTTCCGATTTCCCGGACTTTGCACAATTCCTGGTGGAAAAGGGGATCGACAGTATCTCCGTAACACCGGACTCCGTGATCAAAACAATCAAAGCCATCAGCGCTATTGAATCAACAGCTGCTGTGGTTTAATAATACGGATCCGCAAAAAAAGAAGCAGGGGCTCACCACAAAAGGTGAGCCCCTGTTTTATTTCGCAGTGCCCAGTCGCCCGCGTCCCCGCGAGTGACGGCAGCACACCAACATTCATCAATCATACTTTCTTCCCTTCGAGTACAAAAACTCCCGGAAAGAAAACCGGAAACTCAACTGCACAAAGGTTTCTTTGATGAGGTTGTTGGTTACGGTACCACGCTGTCCCGCTTCCAATGCCAGCCCGTAACTCATTTTGCCACCCAGGTAACCGCCATAACTAATGGTGGCGCCAACCTCATCGATAGGAGTATTGTTCACACGCAGGTAGCTCCTGTTGAAATAGCCGCCTACCTGCACATAGCTTTTTTCAAATTGCATATTCCATTGCTCCACCAGGTTGGAGACCTGCACGCCGGCTGCAATCCTGTAACTGTTGATCGTGCTCCAGTTTGAACCCCTTACCGGATCAGCGGCCCAGTCCTGGTAGGTATAATCCACCGAATAGGTAGTGCGTCCCTTGCTGGTCAGCGCCAGACCCAGGTCAAAGGTCATAGGTAAAGTGAAATGATCATTCGCCAGTATCTCTTCCTTCCTGATAGTGCTGCTTCCCTGGGTAATCGTAACGCTTCTTTCCCTGTTCAGGTCTGTCTTTGCCGCAAACTTCCCGCCTAAAGAATATTTCCAGTTCCTGCTCAGTTTTCCAAAGTAAATGGCGCCATATTCAAAGCGGAATTTGCTGTAGTAATCTTTCTTTTTTGTTTCGATGGGCTCCGTGGAATAGCTGGTCTGTAATTGTTCTGTCTGGTTTACAGATCCCGTCAGTATGGAGGTCCGAAGCCCCAGTGCAAGGTGCCTGCCCACATTGAAAGCATTGTTCCAGCTCACATTGTACACACCTCCATCTCCCTCATAAAGGGCATCATAATTTTCAGTGCTGCCTTCTATATTCAGTTTGGATCGATAAGAATAGTTCACGTAACTGTAGGGCATGAGACTGATGCCGGAAGTCCAGAAACTGTTCAGCTTAATGCCCACGGAAAAGTTCTTGATGAAGAGATCGCGACCGGTATTATTATCGCTGGTAATGGGTGTGCCTGCATAGCTCACTGTTTTTGCCGTAAGGCTTGCATTGCCCAGGAATACGCTTCTGTCGAGGCCCGCCAGCGACGCAGGATTCTTATTGAGCAAATGAAAGCCCGAGCTCATCAGAGCGGTACCGGAATTTCCCATGCCAGCCGTTTTATCATAGAACCTGTGCTCTATATCTCCGATACCATAAGTGGAGTAGGGGGAGTTGATGCTTTGCGCCCGGGAATGGATAGCGGTGATCATCAGTATGGAGAATGCTGTAAATCTGTATTGCATAAATGGGTTATTCAGTAGTGGTCAAAAGCGTGAGTTTCAGCTGGGTGATCCATTTCGGGTTTTGTTTGTTGCCGATCACGGCCCTGTTGAGCAGTTTGGTGGTACCCGGACTTTCCTCCAGCATGTACAATCCCATTTCTGCGCTATTGTTCTGCGTCAGCAGATACGCGATATAATGTGTTATATCGAAAGTGTAACTGGTATTGAGCCTGTATACATCATCGATATAGGGAGAAGCGGCCAGCGTGGCTTCGCCGGTAATATCAGTCAGGTTTTCGCCGATGATATTGGTGGCATTGGTCTGCGCCACAAATAATGTTTTCGGCAATGGAAAAGTATACTGGTCAAAGCTTCCTTCCACCGGCTTCAATATAAGTTGAGCTGATAACAACTGTATGGTTTTTCCGATGGTTTTAATATCCTGCAATGCCGGGAACTTCACTTTCAGCATTACACCGGTGCCCGTCTGCGTGTAAGCGACAGGATTGCTTTCATCGGGATAAAACTCTTCCTGCCCGTCCTGTTTTTTCTCCAGCGGTGTACCTGTTCTGTTTGTCAGGAGTTGATTGAACTGGTATTCACTTCTTGTCGGGTAAAAGTTGATCGTATGTTTTTCATAATAAGGCCAGGTGGTGTGATAATGTATCCTCATCACGGTGCTGCTATCGGTTTTGAATGAATACACCGCCCCGTTATTATTCGCATTCACTTTAATGGTGATGCCTTTCAGATAATTCAGGAACGACCCGGCATCCTGAAAAGCCGCATCCTTATCCCTGATCTTCTGAAACATTTCTGCGCCTTTGTTATCTGCGAGTTTAAAATACAATGAATCTCTGGATGGGCTCAGAGAGCGGCTTACGCTACCAAGGGCTGCCGGAGCCCAACTGAAACTGCTGGTGCTCCAGAGCCTGTTTGCGTAGGTGTAATCCGCGGCTTCGGTCATCTCATATGCTAAAAAGTCAAGTGTTTTACTTGTATCCCCGTACCATATTTTATTGGGTTGAGCCACCAGTGTCAGCGAATCATACACGGCATCCTCAGGTATCGTTGCATTCTGTGCCGCTTCCGGCAGGCCAACCTGGAAGAATGTCTGGGCGAGTGTTGGTCCCATCAGTGGGTCCACGCACCTGCCCACCAGCAGTACGCCATTACCCGAAGTGGGGAAGGAGTCTAGTACTACAGTAGAAAGAAAAGGAGTAACGGTATCGATGGTCAGGATCCTGGTAAAGCTATCGGGCAAGCCAGATCCAAACTGGATTTCTTTTTTCTGGCAAGCCAGAAAAGAAAAAACAAAACACGTTGTAACAATGATCCTGTAAACATTTCCGGGGGCATAAAATTGCTTGATCATTCCTGGGTTGTTCATTTGTCCGCAATATATCCGGCCACTTTTTCAGCATTTTGTTATTATATATCAGCCTCGCAATAAAATCGGCAGAACCATATTTTGCATCTGCGAGCCGCACCCGTACCTCTTCCTCCTCTCCTGAAATCGTCTAAATCCAGCGTGATCCCTCATTCGGTGTTGCACGCTCAGTGTGCCCTGCAAAGAAGGGATGGGAATTGCCGGGCCTTCAAACATACGATCCCAACGCCCGGCTATACACCTCTGCTTCAACATACCCCGCCACCGCCCATCAAAGTACAAACAGGTGTGGGTATGTTTTACAGCCCGCAATCCCATCCCTTCTTTGCCCAAAACAAAAACTAACTCAAAACACCTCCAATAGACAAAACACTCCATTTAGTCGATTTCCTCCCACCCCCCATCTATTTTGTGTTCTTCTTTGCGCAACCCCCAAATACTTTGCGCAAAAATTCACACAAATGAAACATCCCGTTTTACTCCTCCTATTCTCTTCCCTTTTCATTCTGAGTTCCTGCACCAAAAACGGTGATGACAGTGATGATGACCTCGTCGGCAACTGGGTGCGGAGTGAAGACTTCAGAGGCGATCCCAGAAGCGAAGCCGTTTCATTTGTCCTGGGCAACAAAGCGTATGTAGGCACCGGCCTCTTTGCCACTAACGGACAGTACAGTACTGAGTTCTATCGCCTGGACCTGGATCTTGGCTACTGGGAAAAGATCCCCGACTTCCCCGGTGAAATGCGGCGTGGCGCTGTGGCCTTTACTGCCAACGGAAAAGCTTATGTGGCCTGCGGGTTCAATGGCCCTGCCAACAAATTGCTGAACGATGTATGGGAGTATGATCCCGTTCAGAACACATGGACGGCTAAGAATCCCTTTCCCGGCGTGGCGCGCAGAAATGCTGTGGCATTTACGGTTAATGATAAAGGTTATATAGCCACGGGCTACAATACCAGTGCGCTATCCGACTGCTGGGAATACAACGCCACGGATGACAGTTGGACGGAGAAGGCCAGTATCCGTGGCCGTAAGCGTTCACAGGCCGTGGCTTTTGTAGTGGCCGGCAAAGCCTATATCTGCAGTGGCAACAATAATGGTGAAGCGTTGAACGATCTCCAGCTCTTTGATCCGGTGGCCAATAAATGGACTGATCTCCGCAAACTCACCAATGTGAGCGATGAAACTTATGATGATGATTACGCCAATATCGCACGTTATGGCGCTGTATCATTTACTGTCGGAAACAAGGCTTACCTGGCTACGGGCCGTGCCGGGTCACTGATATCGGATACCTGGGAGTATGAACCATCCACTGATCTCTGGACCAAAAAGACTTCCTTTGAAGGCACGGCACGCGAAGGCGCCACCGGCTTTTCTTTGAAAGACAGGGCGTTTGTACTTACAGGTCGCAGTGGCTCCGAGATCTTCGACAATATGTTCGAGTTCCGTCCATTTGAAGAACAGAACGATGATGACAACAACTAACCCGCATTTGTTATAGATAAGATAAAATAGCTGCTTTGGCAGGCGCTGCGATGTTTTGCATGCAGCGCCTTGCTAACTTGGCGGCTCAATTACACAATGAGAAAAGACAGTGCGCTTGACGTGTTCGCTTATGTGCTGGGCTTCAAACCTGCAAAAACGGTGGTGCATCGTCTGCTCATCATTTCATTGCATATCATCGGCTGGGGGCTCTTCCTTTCCATGCCGCTGCTGATCTACAGGATCGAGATCCTGGATACTTACTTTCTTTACAGGGAAGTGATCAACAAGGTTTTCCTGATCGCACTGTTTTATTTTCATTATTACTACCTTATCCCTCGTTTCTTCCAGCGCAAACAATATGGAAAATATTTCCTGACCATCATCGGCTCTCTGCTGATCATCTGCATTCAGCAACTGACAGTGGAGTCTATCATACAGAATAAATTCAGGACTATGTCGGGCATGGTGATCAGAGCTGGAGGTAACAGGATGTTTCATCGCCTGGCGCCGGTAGGCAAATTACAAATGGCTCCGTCCATCAGCGCAATTACCGTAAGCCCTGACAGTAACCTGATCAAAAGGGTAGAAGGGGATGGCGCTTTCGTGGAAAGCTTTGAATACAGAAGGGCTTTCAACCACAGCGAAACGGATACGGTGATCATGACGAGAAGCCGCACTTTTCCTGCCGGAGATTCCATGCATGAGCGATTCATGGAAAGACATTTTGCGGATGCAGGTCCGGCCGCACCCCTGATGCGGACTGTTCCTTTCGGTATGCCGGGGCCCATGAACACCCTGCATCTTTTCGGCACGGAGATACCGTTGATGGCGCTGCCCATGCTGCTGATGGATACGCTCACATCTGCCATCATCATTTTACTTATCAGCGGATTCATCAAACTGGCCAACTCGCTTCTCATCAGCGAAAAACAAAAGAAAGTACTGGAAACAGAAAGGCTCAATGCCGAGCTCAGCTTCCTGAAACTGCAGATCAACCCGCATTTCCTGTTCAATACGCTCAACAGCATCTATTCTCAGGCGCACCTGAAATCGGAACAAACGGAATATTCCATTCTCAAGTTCAGCCAGATCATGCGCTACGTATTGTATGATACCAGTACCGAAAAGATATCACTGAAAAAGGATATTGAATACATCAGTAATTATATCGACCTTCAGAAACTCCGCTTATCCAAAAACGTTACTGTGAAATATGAAGTGAGTGGCGATACTGATCATTTGCTGATCGCGCCATTACTACTGATCACCTATATAGAAAATGCATTTAAACATGGTGTAAGCTATTCCATCCCCTCCGAGATCAGGATCCGCATGGATGTGATCGGCAATTCTCTGATGCTGACCGTAACCAATGCCGTTACTTCTTCACGCCAGACGGGGCATGAAGGGGTAGGACTGATCAATGCCCGGAGAAGGCTGGACGTGTTATATCCCGGCAGGTACCTGCTGGATGTGGTAGACAATAAATCCCTCTACATTGTTAACCTCAAAATTGAACTGGAGCATGAAAATTAACTGCCTCATCATTGATGATGAACCCTGGGCCCTCGACCTGATGGAGGATTTTATTCAGAAGATCCCGTACCTGAAGCTGGTGGCAAGATGTGAGGGACCAATGGCCGCCAGACCTTACTTTGAGCAGGACGATATCGATCTCATTTTCCTGGATATCCGCATGCCGGACCTCTCGGGCATCCAGTTCCTGAAAACGCTCTCAAAAAAGCCTTCCGTGATCTTCGTTACTGCTTACAATGAATTTGCCGTCGAAGGATTTGAAATGGACGCCATCGATTACCTGCTTAAGCCTGTTCCCTTTGATCGTTTTGTAGCCGCCGTCAGCAAAGCATACGAATACATCAGTTACCGGAAAAACAGGAACGTAAATGCAAACGACGATTTCATCTTCATCAAAACTTCCCACAAGATCCAGAAGATATTCTACGAGGATATTATCTACCTGGAAGGACTGAAAGATTACACCCGTATACACCTGTCCGGTAGCCGGAAGCCCGTAGTAACTTTACAGAGCCTCAAATATTTCGAGAGCCGTTTACCTGCTACCAATTTTATCCGCATTCACCGTTCCTATATCGTATCACTGAGAAAGCTTGACACCGTATCCCGTAAAACGGTGTTCCTTGGCGAGACAGAACTGCCCTGCAGTGAGCATTACCGGGGTATCCTGTACAACCTCATCGGGGAAAAGTTGTAGGAATCAACGGGTTATCATTTTTCAACAGAATAGAATATCGTATAATATGTTAAAAACCCTAACTGAGGCGTAAATAAAATGCCACAGGGATGCATATTTTTGAGAAATACGTACATTTGCCACGGTTCAATTAGTAAAAATCCAGGATTGCGCTGCTAAACTTCAGCGCAATTTTATTTGAAGTATCCCGTTGATAGAAAATATGCGGTAGTAGCACGCATGATTTTTTACCCTAAAAATTGGAGAACGTGTCCATGCAAAAACCAAAGAAGTTAAGGCTGACCAGGATGGTCCAGGCAGCTGTGTTGGGGGTTCTGATTATTTTCCACTTTTCGTTCGTACCGTATACTACCGATGGAACTGTGGCCCCTTCACCTGAAGCGAAAACATTTTATTTCTCCCCTTCACCCATTGGCAGTATCGAATACAGTGCCATTGCCTGGTCATTGACCAAAATGGCGGTGTACGACAGCCTTCATCTGGAGGAGCAGGGACTGAGCCGTACCGTTTTCCAGATGGCCCTCAAGGGAATGGAAAAACTGAAAAGATCAGGCCTCGTACGCGATAATATTCTCTCAATTGCAGATTTCTCCAAACCAAGCAACGAAAAACGCCTTTTCGTTATAGACCTCAATAGTTGTCAGATGCTTTTCCATAGCCTGGTGGCCCATGGCAACCGCTCAGGAAAAGAATCCGCACGCGTTTTCTCCAATAAACCCAAAAGTAATGCCAGCAGTCTCGGTTTCTATGTAACCGGCAAACCTTACCAGGGCAGCAATGGTTATTCACTGAAATTACAGGGAATGGAGAAGGGTATCAATGACGCTGCATACCGCAGGGCCATTGTTGTACACGGTGCAGATTATGTGTCTGATTCCTGGATCAACAGCCAGGGTTATATCGGAAGAAGCCAGGGATGTCCCGCAGTTCCCAACGATATTTCCCGTCCGCTAATCGACGAGATCAAGGATGGCACTGTTCTCTTCATCTATCATCCAACTTCTGCTTATATTTCCCGTTCAAGGCTGGTGCGTTAAATGAAAACAAGGCTGAGTTATTCACATCCACATACTTCGTGGTAATAAAAAACCGTTTTCTAAACGGCCGCAGCGTTTATCTTTGACAATTAATTTTTTATTATGCTAAAGGTAGGCGTATTCGGCGTAGGCCATTTGGGTAAGTTCCATCTGAACAACTGGAAAGAGATGAAGGATGTTGAACTGGTTGGATTTTTTGACCCCTCAGACGATGCAGCACAACAGATTACTGAAAAATACGAGCTGCCCCGTTTCCTGGATGCCGAAATGCTCATGGATGCCGTGGATGCCGTGGATATTGTAGCGCCTACCACTTACCACTTCGACCTTTGCAGGAAAGCTATCCGGAAAGGCAAACATGTTTTTGTTGAAAAACCCCTCGCCAACACCATGGAGGAGGCCCGGGAACTGGTGAAACTGGTAAAGGAATCCAACATCAAATTCCAGGTAGGCCATGTGGAAAGATTCAACCCCGCCTTCCTCTCCCTGCAGGGGCTTGACCTGCAACCCATGTTCCTTGAAGTGCACCGCCTGGCAGAATTCAATCCCCGCGGCACGGAAGTGAGCGTGATCCTCGACCTGATGATCCATGATATCGATATAATCCTGAATCTGGTGAAGAGTGAAGTGAAGATGATCTCCGCCAGCGGTGTAGCTGTGATGACGGATACACCCGATATTGCCAACGTGAGGATCGAATTCAACAATGGCTGCGTTGCCAACCTCACATCCAGCAGGATCTCCATGAAGAAGATGCGCAAAATGCGTTTGTTTCAGAAAGATGCGTATATTGGTGTAGACTTTCTCAACAAGAAGTCTGAAGTGATCAAGCTCAAATCGCCACTCGATGTTGATGCCTTTTCCTTTGATCTGGATACACCACACGGAAAAAGGACCATCGCAGTGCTCAACCCACAGGTACCTGAAGTCAATGCGATAAAACAAGAACTGGAAGCATTCCGCGATTCAATTGCGACAAATACACCTACACGTGTGTCTGAAGTAGATGGTTACAGAGCCATGGACGTAGCGCATCAGATACTTCAGAAAATTAAAAACAACAGTATTGTTGCCTAAACCCTCAAAAGGGAACATACAAACTATTCATAGTGCCTGGTACCTGCTTAGCGATTATACGGCTGCAGTACTGGGGTGGATATTGTTTTATTTTGCCAGGCGATATTTCCTGCATGAACGCATCATGCTCGATGGTAAGATCTACCTGAACGACAGGTTCTGGGCCGGCATCATCCTGATCCCCATCGCCTGGGTGATCTTCTACGGAATGGTGGGCGCTTATCAGAGCCTTTACCGCAAATCCAGGCTCAGCGAGTTTTCCAGCACCTTACTTTGTACCCTGCTCGGCTGTACCCTCATTTTCTTTGCCCTGGTGATCAATGATCCCCAGCACCACTATACTTATTTCTATAGCGCACTCGGAACTTATATCGGCGCACAATTTCTCTTTACCTGGGCCGGCCGCTATTTTATCCTCAACCGGATAAAAAAGCAGCTGGTCCGTGGAAATGTACATTTCAACACCCTGCTGATCGGCGGCAACTCAGTGGCCACCCGCATCTTCAAGGAAACCCGCGAGGGCCTGGCAAATGCCGGTTATCATTATAAAGGATTCCTGGCGGCAGGGCAGGAGCCCAATGGTATCAGGGAATACCTGCCACAGTTCGGTTCGTATAAGGATATGAGTGAGGTGATAGATCAACGGCAGATCAAACTGGTGGTGATTGCAGTGGATAAGAACGAAAAACAGCAGATCAACCATATTGTGGAAGTGCTCAGCGAAAAGGACGTGGATGTAAAGATCGTGCCGGATACACTGGATATCCTCTCCGGAAGCGTTCGCACCAGCAATGTTACCGGCGCCCTGCTCTCCGATATCCGAACAGACCTGATGCCCGAATGGCAACAGAATATCAAACGTGTGATAGATGTGGTAGTGGCGCTGACCGGCCTCATCCTTTTATCTCCCTTCCTCGCATACGTGGCGCTCAGGGTCAGGTTCTCCAGTGCCGGCCCCATCCTGTACTCACAGGAAAGGGTAGGATACAGGGGAAGGCGTTTTCATATCCTGAAATTCAGGAGCATGTACCACCCCGCAGAAGTCAATGGCCCCCAACTCTCAGATACCGATGATCCACGCATCACCAAATGGGGCAGGACCATGCGTAAATGGCGTGTAGATGAATTGCCACAGCTATGGAATATCCTGAAAGGAGAAATGACCCTGGTAGGACCACGCCCGGAGCGAGACCATTATATCCGCCTCATCCAGCAGCAGACACCTTATTATAATTACCTGCTGAAAGTGAAACCCGGACTTACTTCCTGGGGCATGGTGCAGTTCGGTTATGCCAGCTCTGTAGACGAGATGATCACCCGCATGAAGTACGATCTGATCTATATCGAAAACGTTTCACTGGCGCTTGACCTCAAAATAATGCTGCACACTTTCCGCATTCTCTTTCTTGGCAAGGGGAAGTGATTTGCTTTGTATCTCCTCAGTAATCCCTTATTTTTGAAAAAAGGTACATTCGTGCACAGACTTCTACTACTATTGGGCTGCTGCCTGCTGCTTCAATCCTCTCTTCGCGCGCAATCCAACTACTGGCAACAGGAAGTTCATTATACTATAGATGTAAGTCTCAACGATAAAGACCATGCGCTGGATGGTTCCCTGAAACTGCAGTACATCAACCACTCTCCCGACACCCTCCGGTTCATCTGGTTCCATATCTGGCCCAATGCCTATAAAAATGACCGCACCGCTTTCTCTGAACAACTGCTGGAGAACGGCCGCAAAGACTTTTATTTTTCGGATAAGGAACAACGTGGGTATATCAACCGCCTCGATTTCCGCGTGAACAATGAACGCATCAGAACAGAGGATCATCCGCAATTTATAGACGTAATCAAGGTTTGGTTGCCCGCACCCCTGGCTCCGGGAGCTCAAACCCTTATCACCACACCCTTTCACGTGCAACTGCCGGCTGTGTTCAGTCGCAGCGGCTGGAAAGGACAGGCTTACCAGATCGCACAATGGTATCCCAAACCCGCTGTCTACGATAAATCCGGCTGGCATCCCATGCCTTATCTCGATCAGGGTGAGTTCTACAGTGAATTCGGCAGCTTTGATGTGCGTATCACCGTTCCTGAATACTTTGCCGTAGCTGCTACCGGCAACCTGGTAATGGGTTCTTACCTGCCACCCGCCGGCGCCGCATCTGCACCCAAAAAAGAAGAAAAGAAGAAATTTTCTATCCTGATGGAGAAGAAACCGGTGAAGAAAGCGGCACCCTCTCCCTTCAACAAGAATAAAAATAAAAAGGCAGCCCTGGCCATCACCGATGATCCGCCACCCGATAAACCTGTAAAGATTGAAACCCTGGCAGCCACACGCACCCTGCAGTTCAAACAGGACCGGGTACATGATTTCGCCTGGTTTGCCAATCCGGAGTTCATCCTGGATTCAGATACGCTGCAGCTGCCTTCGGGCCGCATCATCAAAGCCAATGTATTCCGGCTTCCGGCCAAAAAGGAAACCTGGAAACGTGGCCTCGGTATGTTGAAGGAAGCCATCCGCTGGCGTTCTGAACTGATCGGGGAATACCCCTGGGACGTGGTGAGCGTGGCGGAAACTCCCATGGGCTTCAACGGCGGTATGGAATATCCCACCATCACCAGCATAACGCCTGTGTCCAGCAGCGCCGACCTGGAAAAGCTGATCGGCCATGAAGTAGGGCACAACTGGTTCTACGGCGTGCTAGGTTCCAATGAGCGGGATAATCCGTGGATGGACGAAGGATTCAACACTTACTACGATAACCGTTTTAATGATAGCAAAGCTGTAAAGGAAGATGGCAACTGGATGACACGCCGCATTCCGGATAACGACCCGCGCCTTTTGGTGTCTATCGTCACCAAAGACAAAATAGACCAGCCCATCACTACCAAAGGCCCCGACTTTACCTTGCTCAACTACGCCGCAGTGGCTTACATGAAAACATCCATCTGGATGGCTGAGCTGGAAAAAACACTGGGCAAGCCGCTGTTCGACAGCTGCATGCGCACCTATTATCAAACCTGGCAATTCAAACATCCTGCACCGGAAGATTTCCGTAAAATAATGGAAGAAAGCTCCGGTCGTAACCTGGATAAGATCTTCAATGAGCTGGATCGTAAAGGAGATATTGCACCATACACTGGTCCGAAGAAACTCAAACCGGCTTTCATGTTCTCCTTCAAGGATAACGACAAAGTGAATTATATCAACTGGTTCCCGGCAATTGGTTACAATGCCTACGATAAGTTCATGGCCGGTCTCATTATTCACAATTACAATCCCCCTTTCCATAAATTCCGCTACGTGCTTACCCCGCTGTATGCCTTTGGCAGCAAGCAGGTCAACGGTGTCGGCAGGATAGGGTATACTTTTCTACCGGATAAGGGCGTACGAAAACTGGAACTCGGTCTTGGTGCAGCCCGTTTCTCCACTATGCAGGGAACGGACAGCAATTATAATCACGTGTACGGCAATTATTACCGCTTCACACCTCAGCTTCGTGTTACATTCGGCAGAAAAACAGCCCGCACCTCCCTCGAGAAATGGATCGAATGGAAAACCTTCATCCTGGGCGAACGTGGTTTCAATTATGCCATCAGCAGCAAGGATTCCATGTACCATCCTTACAAGGGTAAAACGGAACGCAGCTATGTGAACCAGCTCACTTTCAATATCACTGATTATCGCATTCTCTATCCTTATGATGCGCAGTTGCAGGTACAGCAGGGCGATGGCTGGTACCGTGCGCAGGCTACCGGTCACTACTATCTGAATTATGCTACCGGCGGTGGTTTGCAGGTTCGGGCCTTTGCAGCCAAATTCGGCTACCTGGGCGAGCGCACATCAGAGAAAGAATTCCGTACACTCCGCTATCAGCCCAAGCTCACGGCAGTACGCGGCAACGAAGACTATACTTACAGCAATTATTTTGTGGGAAGAAATGAACTGGATGGCGCCGGCAACCAGCAGATCATGATCCGTGATGGCGGTCTCAAGCTGCGCACCGATCTCTTCCAGGACTTACAGGGAAGGTCAGACAACTGGATAGCCTCCATGAACTTCAGCACCAGTCTTCCTGCCAAAATGTTTCCTGTTGAGTTACCTATCCGGTTGTTCCTGGATGTGGGGACCTACGCAGGGGCCTGGAAGAACAATGCTGCCACCAGTCGCTTTCTCTACGTGGGAGGCATTCAGCTGGTGCTGTTCCGTGATCTCGTTAATATCTACGCACCCCTGGTGTACAGCAAAGAGTTCCGCGACAATCTCAAAACCGTTCCTGAAGAGAATAAATTCCTGAAGAAGCTTTCTTTCAGTATCGACATTCAGCGGCTCAGTCCACGTAAAATGACTAACAATATCTATTCATTCTAAGGTCTCATGCAAGTTCTACCGGCCATACAGTACCTGACCCGCGAACAGCTGGACATCCATAAATGGGACCAGGCGATAGCTGCTGCCCCTAACGGTCTGCCTTATGCGTACAGTACCTACCTGGATCATATGAGCCGGCACTGGAGCGCACTTGTTTTGAACGATTACGAAGCCGTAATGCCGCTCACCTGGAATAAGAAATATGGCATTGCCTACCTGTACCAGCCTGCCTTCACGGCCCAGCTCGGCATTTTCGGCCAAAACCTCAGTGCCGGACTTGTAAAAGATTTCATCAGCGCCATTCCCAAAGAATTCCGTCTCATTGAAATAGAACTGAACCACGCCAACACTTCCCAGAATATCGCCGGTCTGTCCCTCCGCAACAATTACACCCTTAACCTGCGCTCATCCTACGAAACCCTTTCCAGCCAGTACCGCGACAATATCAAACGCAACATCAAAAAGGCTCATCAGCTCAACCTTCGTTATGAAACCGGCATTCCTGTTGCCGACGTGATCACCCTTTCCAAATCCCAAATGCAGAGCATTTCCAACCTCACCGACAGTGATTACCAGCATTTCCAATCCCTCTTCAACCAACTGGTAAACCAACAAAAAGCCATCGCCTGCGGCGTCTACAACGCTGCCAACGAGCTCATCGCCAGTTGTGCCTACGTGATCTCGAATGACCGTGCCTGTTATATCATGGTAGGTAATCATCCGAATGGCCGCACCAACGGGGCATCCCATTTTCTCATAGACCGCTTTATCCATCAACACGCCGGCCAGCCGCTTCTCCTCGATTTCGAGGGTTCCGATATCCGTAACCTTGCATTCTTCTACAGCAGTTTCGGTGCAACACTGGAAACATATGCATCTCTCCGCATGGATCGTTTGCCCTGGTATGTACTTTGCCTTCTCGGGTTTAAAAAACGAGTCTGGAAAACAAACCGCACCTTTTAGTGGTGCTATTGGTCGTTGTGGGGAAAGATCTGAGGTCTGGTAATTCTATTGAGCTTCTTCCCTTATGTTTTCAAGGACTCTTTTTTTCAAACCCTCGCCGGCATGACCCCGCGGGTGCATCATTCACTACTTTGATGTATGAAGAGGCAGAAAATAGCAATGATATTTATCAAGATTTGAAGCGCAAGAATGAGTTGAAGTGCTTATAGAACTCTATTGAAGAAGTTCAATCGCGGAGATAAAATAGCGGTTTTCAGGCATTCAAAAGGTAAAGGCTGGAAAATAGCTGATGATAATGAGGAAATCCTGAAGGGAGGGTATAAAAACTCTTGCCTAACTTTGCGAAGAACTATATCCCCATTTCCCTTTCCTCCAGGATCTTCTCCGCAATCAAAATATCCAACGGCCTGGTGATCTTGATATTCGTCGGTTCCCCTTCCAGCAAGTGGATCTTCACTCCCAATCTTTCCACTACACTTGCTTCATCCGTAAAACTCTCATCATATTCCTGTTCAAAAGCGGCTTTGATCAGGTCTGAATAAAACGTCTGGGGAGTCTGAATGATCTTGATCTTATTACGGTCCACAGCGGTATTGCCATTGAAATTTTCAATCCGGATGCTGTCGACAGCTGTTACTGCGGGAATGGCATTGCCTCTTTCCTGCGCCATATTGAAGCAGCGCCGGATGAGGTCGGGGGTGAGCAGGCAGCGTACCCCATCATGAACGAACACGATGGATTGCTGATGGATATGATCGAGGCCATTTTTAACGGAATGGAACCGGGTTTCACCGCCGGTGGTCATCCAGATACGATCGGGGGCATAGGTTGACCGGAGGATCTCATGACCGGTCTGAAGATGTGCTTCAGGCAGCACCAGGATGATGGTGAGGTCATCGAATGCTTCCAGAAAAGCGGTGAGTGTATACCATAGCACGGGTTTATCGCGCAGCGGGAGGAATTGTTTGGGTAACTGGGTACCCATCCTAAGGCCGGAACCTCCGGCCACGATAACGGCAAATTTCTTCATGCGATTCAGTTAGTTCCGGGCTCACCGGGTTTCATCAGAAATCATTGTCACCTCCAAGCAACTCCCGTTCAATTTCTTCCATCTGAACTATATCCCAGGCCTCGCTTTCGGTGGGAGCGTAGTTAAACACTTCCAGCAGTTCCAGGGAATCAAGCTCTTCCTTTACAGCAGGTTGGAGTTCGCAGATCACGAAGCTGGCCTGCTGTTCGTAAAAAGTTTGCTGGATCTTTAACAATGTTTCGGCAGCAGCTTCATCCATGTTTTCAATGTCTTTCAAATTAACGATTACGTTTTTAACGTCAATTTGGAGGAAAGGAAGCAGACTTTCACTCAATTCCGCTGTCATATTGCCAGAAAGCGCTGGTTCTGTGATGTAAATGACATGGAATTTTTGCTTGGTATCAATTTTGACCTTCATAACACACTTAGTACTTGTTAACAACCGTTAATAATACGGTCAGAACAGAAGTCAAAAATATTTGTTATTATTGTATAACACAACAAATTATAAAAATGGACAACAATTTTTCAGCCCAGGTGAAAGAGATCATTTCGTTTAGCAGGGAGGAGGCTTTAAGGCTGGGGAACGATTTTATCGGTACCGAACATTTGTTGCTGGGGTTGATCCGGGAAGGAGAGAATACCGCTGTCCGCATTCTGAAGAGCTTCAATGTAGACCTTTATGAGCTCAGAAAGGAAGTGGAAATGGCGGTAAAGGACAAAACCGGAAAGAATATTGCCAACATAAACAGTTTACCCCTAACCAAACAAGCGGAAAAGGTAATTCGTGTAACCGTGCTCGAGGCAAAAGCGCTCAAGAGCCCTACGGTGGAAACCGAACACTTGATGCTCTCGATTCTCAAGAACAAGGAAAACATAGCTACTCAAATTTTAAATCAATTCGACGTGGATTACGATCTTTTCAGAAATGAACTAGGCGTGGTAAAGAGCAACGACGTACGAAGCGAGTACGCTGATGAAGGGGAGGATGATTTTGATGAAGAGAAAAAATATTCGCAGCAGAAATCACGCGCTGCCGGTAATGCCAAAAGCAAAACACCGGTGCTCGACAACTTCGGCCGCGACATCACAAGACTTGCAGAAAACGGATCACTCGATCCCATCGTAGGCCGTGAAGCAGAGATCGAGCGTGTATCGCAGATCCTCTCCCGCCGCAAAAAGAATAACCCCATCCTCATCGGTGAGCCAGGTGTTGGTAAAACCGCTATCGTGGAAGGATTGGCGTTACGTATCGTGCAAAGAAAAGTATCACGCGTGCTGTTCGACAAACGTGTGATCTCTCTGGACCTCGCCGCCCTGGTGGCAGGTACCAAATACCGTGGTCAGTTTGAAGAAAGAATGAAGGCTATCATGAACGAGCTCGAAAAGAACCGTGACGTGATCCTCTTCATCGATGAGATCCACACCATCGTGGGCGCCGGTGGCGCTTCCGGTTCACTGGATGCCTCCAACATCTTCAAACCAGCCCTCGCAAGAGGCGAGCTCCAATGCATTGGCGCTTCCACACTGGATGAGTACAGGATGTATATCGAGAAGGACGGTGCCCTTGACCGCCGCTTCCAGAAAGTAATGGTAGAGCCACCTTCCGTGGATGAAACCATCCAGATCCTGAACAATATCAAAAGCAAGTACGAGGACTACCACAATGTTACCTATAGCGATGACGCCATTGAAGCTTGTGTGAAACTCAGCGACCGCTACATCACTGACCGTCTGCTGCCAGACAAGGCCATCGACGTGATGGATGAAGTAGGAGCCCGTGTTCACCTCAAGAATATCAATGTACCCAAGGAGATCCTCGATCTTGAAAAGAAGATCGAAGATGTGAAAGTGGAAAAGAACAAAGTGGTGAAGAGCCAGAAATTTGAAGAGGCTGCTTCCCTCCGTGATACGGAGAAACGCCTCCAGGAAGAACTGGAAAAAGCGAAAGCAGGTTGGGAAGAAGAATCCAAACACAAACGTTATCCCATAGACGACGAAGCCATTGCCGAAGTGGTGAGCATGATGACCGGCATCCCCGTTAAACGGATGGTGCAGGCTGAAAGCGATAAACTCCGCCGCATGTCTGAAGACATGAAGGGAATGGTGGTTGGTCAGGACGAAGCCATTGAAAAAGTGGTGAAAGCCATTCAGCGTAACCGGGTGGGCCTGAAAGATCCGAAGAAACCGATCGGTACCTTCATCTTCCTCGGACCTACCGGTGTGGGTAAAACGGAGTTGGCGCGTTCTCTCGCCCGTTATATGTTCGACTCTGAAGATGCGCTGGTGCGTATTGATATGAGTGAATACATGGAGAAATTCACCGTGAGCCGTCTGATAGGCGCTCCTCCCGGATATGTTGGATACGAAGAAGGTGGTCAGCTCACTGAAAGAGTACGCCGCAAACCTTACTCCGTGATCCTGCTGGATGAGATCGAAAAAGCACACCCGGATATTTACAATATCCTGCTGCAGGTACTGGATGATGGTCAGCTCACTGATGGTCTCGGCCGTAAAGTGGACTTCAAGAATACCACCATCATCATGACCTCCAACATCGGTGTACGTCAGTTGAAAGACTTCGGTGAAGGTGTTGGTTTCGCTACACAGGCGCGTACAGCGGCCAGCGATGAGAACAACAAGCAGGTGATCGAGAAAGCGCTGAAACGTACTTTCTCTCCTGAGTTCCTGAACCGTATCGATGATGTGATCATCTTCAACAGCCTCAATAAGGACAATATCTTCAAGATCATTGACATCCTGATGAAGGGCGTAACCAAGAGATTGCAATCACTCGGATTCACACTGGAGCTCACGGAAGAAGCCAAGAACTTCATCGCCGAGAAAGGATATGATGTTCAGTTCGGCGCCCGTCCGCTGCACAGGGCCATCCAGAAATACCTGGAAGATCCGCTTGCAGAAGAGATCCTTAACATGCACATCAAGGCAGGGGATATCATGGTGGCTGATCTGGATAAAGAGAAAACAAAGATCACGTTCACTATCCAGGAGCCCAGAAAAGAGAAATCAGAAGCGTAAGCTCAATATAGTTTTTCACTACAAGGAAACACTTAGGCTCCGCCGCAGGGCGGGGCCTTCTTTTTGCCTGTAAAAGACAAGCGGTTATGCGAAAACGGTATGAATGGTGATTTTTGCTGTATATCGGCACTAAAAGTTACGGTGAAACACAACTTTTCTTTCAAGGTGCCGTTTTAAATACACAAGTCCTTGAGTTTTGATTGCCGTAATCTGGCGCCGGTTATTTTTCGCGATACCACCACCCTCATTGCGGGCATGGACACTACAGAAAATCCAATGCTTACCGAAAACCGAGTGACTTACAGTAGTGAGTCCACTTTGTCGTCACCCACTACATTATTGAGAAGGCGGGCCAGTTTGCTGGTCCGCTTTCTTTTTTGATTTAAAAGGTGCCGGTAATCGGGGGAGCAGCGATTGGTTACAAGTGTCAGGCTCCCGTTCGTTCGGGTGTGCCCAGTAGCTCGCCTCAGACGAGTTACATATATTCCTTCGCCTCCGGCGAACACTGTGCCCGCCAGAGGCGAGCCATTAGAGGTCACCCGCGGGGACGCGATCGACTGCCACACACTGAGTATTCATTATTGCGGATTGCCGCTTTTTTCTCATTTTTGCAATGCACCATGGACAAGAAGATCATCATCACCATCGACGGCTGGAGCAGCTGTGGCAAAAGCACCCTTGCAAAACAATTGGCGAGAGAACTGGGGTATGTATATATAGACAGCGGCGCCATGTACCGCTCCATCACCCTGTACTTTCTCCGTAATCACGTTGACTGGACCCACGCCGATCTCGTTCATGAAGCCCTGGGCAATGTGAAACTTGAATTCCACGCCAACCACAAGAACGGCCAGAGCGAAATGTTCCTTAACGGAGAGAACGTGGAGTATGTGATCCGCGACCTGGTGGTTGCTGAAAAAGTGAGTGAAGTGGCTGCCATCCGCGAAGTGCGGGAATTTGCCGTAAAACAACAGCAGGAGATGGGCAGTAAAAAAGGGATCGTGATGGATGGCCGTGATATCGGCACTGTTGTATTCCCCACTGCGGAGCTCAAGATCTTCATGACGGCAGACAATGCCATCCGCGTGCAGCGCCGCTTTAAAGAACTCTACGAAAAGAATCCCAACATAACCATAGAAGAAGTGCGCGCCAATCTTGAAATGCGCGATTATATCGACTCACACCGTGAGGTAAGTCCTCTGCGCCAGGCGGAGGATGCACTGGTGCTGGATAATTCTCATCTCACCATCCGCCAGCAGCTGGATATTGCGTTGGGCTGGGTGAAGGAAAGGCTTCCATAAGTTTACACGTAAAATTGTTCCGAGATCACCTTGCCGTCGCGCAGTGAGTACACGCATAGTTCCGGCATTTTGAACCGGCCTTTACCTTTCATGGTAACGTCCATGGTCATCACAAAGGCGAAGGAATTTTCCGCAACGATGGGCTCACCCACCTCGATGCTGTGCATTTCTTCCACCAAGTTCTGGAACTTTTCGCCCTTTGCGATGATATTTGACAGTCCTCTCGTTTCTTTTTCAAAATCATCCGTGGCATAGGGCTCTATGCTGATCACATCTTCAGCATACAATTCCTTCTGAGCTTTTTCCCAGAGGCCGTCCCGGCAGTAGTTAGCCAGTTGATTGGCAATTTCTTTGGTGGTCATGGCTGTTGGTTTTAAAAAAGAACTACAAATATGCTGCCATCGGGCCTCGTTTTCCGGGAACTGTTTACCTAAATCAATTTTTTTTGGGGAAGGTTTCCCGGGTTGGAGGAATGCAGTAATTTGGAGAAGAGTACCCATTAAGCATTAAACCAAAACTATATGGAAGACAAGAGCCTCCAGGCTTTCCTGAATGGATTCAGGAGCCCTGCCTGGTTGATCGTGGCCGTTGGCGTGCCCATTCTGACCGAGTGGATCATCAACCGGCTGAAGGCGCTGAACAGCGCTAAAATTCTGGCCGGAACTGTGCCAGAACAACCTGCCAGGGTAGGGGGTGCGACAGCTCCGCCGGTGAACCGGCTTCCCCGTTTCTATGTTTCCCTGCTCAATACTTCGGTGAAGTTCATCAGGCCGCTGTTCCTGGTCTGTCTGCTGCCGCTGTTCCTGTTGGGGCTGGCTGGTTTTGCGTACACAGCCTTTCAAGGGGAATTCCATTTCACGGCATTCCTTTACATTACCTTCTACACCTGCACTTTCGGGTACAATGTGATGCGCTTCTTTGGTGCAGGCAATAAGCACCACAGCCGGTTCGGGAAGATCGTGCGAACTATTTTCCTGGCAGGGACGGTGGGACATGTTGCGCTTATTCTCTTTCTGCTGGTGCATCAGTCGTTTTACAATTTGCTTCTGTTCACTGCTCCCATGACCAGCATGGATACCTGGGTACCCATTTGGTTCCTGACCACTTGCATCTTTGGAGGGCTGGTGGCCATGCAGGAACTGTCGAGTGCAGGAGGAAGGGACGATGAGGCGTTGGTATGGGTGCTTGCTGCCTGTGTTGGTACTTATGTGCTGATGCTCATCAATCTTATTTACCAGGTATTCTGATAAATGAATATTTATGGATGATTTTCAACAGAACATATTCAATCCGAAGGATTCCCTGACCATCCTGCTGGGTATCCTGGTCTCCCTTGCCATTGCATTTTATAAAGTGATCTACGACGCAGGCAAACGAAAGCTTGCGCAGATCGGACAAACTGCAGATAACATAGGCGCGTTTGGTAGAAAAGGTAATACTGGCTTTGCCCTTCTGGCCTTATCTGCGTTTGTATTCAGCATCATTGCTGTTTTTACAATAAACAATTCAGGGCAATTACCGGGCCCTGTTACCCGGGCGCTGTTTTACTGGAGCATATTTTCACTGGTGGTCATGAACCTGCTGTACCTGTTCCAGTACAATCCTTACTACCGGTTACGGATACTTGATAATTCCCATCTGCGGGGCGGCACCATTGTTACACACAGTATCATTCTCACATTGGTGGCTTTCCTGCTGGTGAGGCAGTTGTTTTATCAGTATGTACTGGTGAAACAATTACCCTTGAAACAGGAAGATGGGCTATCAATGGTTAAAATACTGTTGCTCTTCCTGTTCCTTTTTCTGAATATACTGGTGCTGGGTGGCCAGCAGTTCCAGCGTGCAAGATCATTATGGTTCAGACAACTGGCGGTGGGTTTGTTGGTAGTGTTCGTGAGCATTTGCTTGTTTATACCAGTTACAAAACCCTTTCAGAAGGGGTATGTGTTGAAGATGCTGGAACAGGATAATAAGCAGGTGAAAGCATACCTGGATAGTATGGAAAAGATGACCCGGGCTGCTCAATAAGAACCGGCCGTTCAGGAGTCTTTAGTATACACTTCAGCATAAAAATCAGTTGCCTTATACATAGAAAGCAACGTCCTGCCAACCCATTGCCTACCTTTCTTACATGAATCGGTTTTCCCTGGTACTCATAATAATTTGCTTCGCCTTTACATTCCCTGTTAAAGCACAACAACCTTGTGTTTCAAATCAGCTTGAAACAATTGTATATTTTCTAACTATCAACAAATCAAAAATGTTGAGATACCTGGAACCTGTTCCCGGGGCAGGTTTCGTTAAGACTGACCATGAATACATTTATTTCTGGAGAATGAATGCTGAACAAATTGCCACCTGGTTGGAGAATAGAACAGAACATTCTATAATTACAAAAAAGCAAGTCTCTCCTGATTATTATTCATTTTCCATCCCTAATCATGCCAAGACTCCTGCCCTGATCGCTGCTTTTAATCATTTAGGAGTAAGAATAACGTTCAATGGTCACGGCAAGAACAAATAGAAGACGAGCAATCCCAATGCAAGTCCCAGGCAAGTGTAATTCAATCTTTTTACAAAGGTCTGGCAAATAAAGAGGATCTGTAGATTGCAAAGAATTCTCCGGCTGCTATTGCATCATAAATAAAGCGATCCACTTTATACTCTTTGCCCTTTGCCGACCTGATCAAATATGTCTGGTGGCTGTTGGTCCGGTTGCGGGTAGTTTCTATCGAGCAGCCTGTTTTGCTTTCTCTGCTCCAGGAGCCTGGTAACAACCAACTATCAGCAATAAGAATCATTACGATCAGTAAGGTGATACCATATGACGTCAGTATTCTTTTCATGCTCTTTACGAATACCAATTAACTAAAAAGGGCTACCCCCTCTCAGGAGCAGCCCATTGCTTGTCATGTCAGTGTACCAGCTTTCAGTTACCTGATAACTGCTACCTGATCTATCTCAGGAATAACATTTCACGATACTTAGGCAGTGCCCAGTACTGATCTGCAACCAGCAGTTCAAGTTTGTCTACATGGTAGCGGATAGCATCAAAGAAAGTGTCCTTCACCTGGCTCTGATAAGCGATCGCTTTAGTGCGGGTGTTGGTGATATTGTTGGCGATCTTTCTTGCCTCGATCATTTTTTCTACCAGGTCGCTCACCTTATTGATATGCTCGCTGATCTTAACGAGGATCTGCTTCTGGTTGGCGAATGATTCTTCTGCCAGGCCGATGTCTTTCAGACCCTTGATATTGTTGATCAGGATATTCTGATACTTGATGGCTGCAGGCAGGATATGGCTGGTGCAGAGCTCACCCATGATACGGGCTTCGATCTGTACGCGCTTGATGTATTTTTCCAGCTCGATCTCGTGGCGGGCTTCCAGCTCAACGTGGGTAAGTACGTTGTTGCTTTCGAAGAGGTGCTTGGCTTTTTCGGTAACCATTGCATCCAGCGCCAGCGGAGTGGTTGGGATGTTTGGCAGACCACGGCGTGCAGCCTCATGGTGCCATTCTTCGCTGTAACCGTCGCCTTCGAAGAGAACCTTCTCGCTGCTCACGATGTACTCGCGGATCACATGCATGATAGCGATCTCTTTCTTCTCGCCTTTTTCGATCAGGGCATCCACTTCAGATTTGAAGTTCTTCAGTGTTTCAGCCATGATAGAGTTCAGGGTGGTCATCGGGTTGGCGCAGTTGGCAGTAGAACCTACAGCGCGGAACTCGAATTTGTTACCGGTGAACGCGAATGGAGAAGTACGGTTACGGTCGGTATTGTCGAGCAGCAGCTCAGGAATGCTCCTGTGCAGATCCAGTTTCAGGATAGCTTCGTCCTGCTCATCGAATTTATCACCTACTCTTTCCTTCACATCTTCCAGTACCTTGGCCAGGAACTGACCGATGAATACGGAGATGATGGCAGGAGGAGCTTCGTTGGCGCCAAGGCGGTGGTCGTTACCGGCAGAAGCGATGGAAGCGCGGAGGGTATCAGCATAATCATGAACAGCTTTGATGGTGTTCACGAAGAAGGTGAGGAACATCAGGTTGGTCTTCGGCGTTTTGCCGGGAGCCAGCAGGTTCACACCAGTGTCTGTAGCCATGCTCCAGTTGTTGTGCTTACCGCTACCGTTGATGCCAGCGAATGGTTTCTCGTGCATCAGTACGCGCAGTTTGTGACGGCGTGCAACACGGTCCATGATGTCCATCAGAAGGGTGTTGTGGTCAACTGCCACGCTCACCTCTTCAAAGATAGGAGCGCACTCGAACTGTGCAGGAGCCACTTCATTGTGACGTGTACGGAGGGGAATACCCAGTTTATAGCTTTCTTCTTCGAAGTCCCTCATGAAAGCATAGATCCTTTCAGGAATAGATCCGAAGTAGTGATCTTCTAATTGTTGTCCTTTTGCAGGAGCATGACCGAATACGGTCCTGCCGCTCATTACCAGGTCAGGACGGCCGTTGAACATAGCTTCGTCGATCACGAAATACTCCTGTTCCCAACCGAGGGTTACATTAACCTTGGTAACATTTTTGTCGAAATAGTTGCAAACGTCTACCGCTGCTTTGTTCAGGGCTTCCACAGATTTCAGCAGGGGAGCTTTGTAATCCAGGGTAGCACCGGTGTAAGAAACGAAGATGGTGGGAATGCAAAGTGTTTTGCCTTCGCCGATCTCCATGATGAATGCAGGAGAAGAAGGATCCCAGGCTGTGTAACCACGTGCTTCGAAAGTAGCACGGATACCACCGTTAGGGAAAGAAGAGGCATCAGGCTCCTGTTGGATCAGACCATCACCGTCGAATGTTTCGATAGCGCTGCCATCACCTTTGAGCGTGAAGAAGGAATCATGTTTTTCAGCCGTTGTACCGGTAAGCGGTTGGAACCAGTGTGAGTAGTGTGTTACACCTTTGCCCTCTGCCCACTGACGCATTCCGGCAGCGATCTGGTTGGCAACTGCACGGTCCAGTTTTTTTCCGCCTTTCACGGAAGCAACCAGACTCTTGTAGGCTTCATCACTTAAATATTCACGGGCGGTCTTGAGGGTAAATACGTTTTCCCCGAAAATTCCGGTAATCTTCGTTCTACTCGCGGCGGCATGGCCATTGGACTGAGTAGACAGGTCGTTGATGGCTTTAAAACGTAAAGATTCCATTAAATGTGTGTTTTGCTTTGTGCAAATAAACAACGTATTGCCCGTTTAGAGAAATATTTTGGACAGGATGTGAATATTTTTGACAAAATGGTGAAAATAAGTCAATTTTTTGCGACAAACATCAGAAAACTAACGGGTGGAAGTATTGAAAACTAAATATGTAATTTTTTATTATTTGTGTAGAGAAGGCAGGTGAGCAGAAAGAGTTCCGGTATGATCTTGTACCTCACAATGGCGCCGGGAAAGGGCACCGTATATCCGATGAAAATATACAGGCATACACCGAAAACCAGCAGGAAAAGCAGGAAAGGATGGGATAGCCGGACCTTCCATTCATCCCACCCACGGTAACAACTCCATATAAACAGAAACCAGAAGAACAGGATATCTGCCGAAGCAACCAGTTGCAGCGGTCCCTTAGCCTCCCAGGGCAAAGGCCGGAAAAATGTATTCACCGTTGCCTGAGGCAGCACCTTCGCAAAACCGGTCACAGAAGGATGCAGCGTATCCAGTGCCATCCGGTTATTACTATGCAGCAGGAAAAACTCCGCCTGCTTCTGAACAACCAACATAGGCAGGTTCTGTTCCCGGGAAATACCCGCGGATAAAAAGAAAACAACAATCCCCGAAACATACACCGGGATCCACACCTTCCAGGCTTTCATTTTGTATTTAACGGTAATGTATACACTCAAAAGGGCAGGAAAAAGGAGCAGGGCTACGGGATCCCGCATGATCATCACCCCCAGTAAACCGAGGAGGGAACCGGTCAATTGCTGTGGGTTACGGGTCTGCATCCATTTGTATCCCCTGTTCAAAGCCAGGGTCAGGAACAGGAACAGCAGGGGATCACCCCTGAGCCCGCTGAGCCAGAAAACAACGGGAGGGAACATGAAAACCAGCACCAGCCAGGTTTTTCGCTGCAGCGGAAAAAACTTAACCAGTAATTCATAAAACCAGTAATGTCCCCAGAAGGTTATAAAACTAAAAAAAACTATATTTATATAATAATTACCTCCGCTCACCAGATTGAAGAATGCCAGCGGTTTCATCACTAACAGGTATTCCCAGTCGCTCAGGAGGTTTCTTAACCCCGCTGAAAAAGTAGCATTTCTCTGAAAGGGTAATAATGGATTGAAGTCCGAGAAAAAGAGAGCAGGTTGTTGCAGTAAACGGATTTTTTCTTCCAGGCCCTGATGATGAAAGAACCAGGTATCATCCCCGCCGAAATAGTGGCCGAAAATATAGCCGTAACTTACGCCGGCTACTACTTTCACACCAAAAACCAGGTACAGTTCGTTATTGGAAAGGATAGCGGATCTGTTTCGTAATATGCGTTTCAACAGCCAGCAGAAGCCGGCCGTGAGCAATAGTATATATAAGATTGTGAGCATCCGGTGGCTAAATATATTCTATAAATTATAATTTTGACGCTAATATCAAACAATGGCCCGGCATCCCGATAAAAATAAACTGATTGCATTTGTGTCCAACAGTGCATGGTCTGTCTATAATTTCAGGATGGATGTGATCTGTTGTCTGCTGAACCAGGGATATGATGTGCTGATCCTTGCGCCTGACGACGATTATTCCGTTCACCTGAAAGAAGCTGGTTGCCGGTTCGCGCCCATTGATTTCAATAATAAAACAGCCAATCCATTTTCGGATCTTATCTTCTATCGTCAGCTGAAGAAATTGTACAGGCAATACCGCCCCGATTTCATTTTCCACTACGTGGCAAAGCCGAATATCTACGGCTCCCTGGCTGCCCATGCCGTGAAGATCCCGTCAGTGGCTGTGATCACGGGTCTCGGTTATCCCTTCGCAAAACGTAACTGGCTTTATTACACCCTGAAATTCCTCTATAAGAAGGCGCTTCGCCATACCAAAGAAGTATGGTTCCTCAATAATGAAGATGCAAAGATCTTCATCACGGAAAAGATCGTGAATATCGAAAAAGCGAAAGTATTACCAGGCGAAGGGGTGAATACCGGGTATTTTTCTCCTTCCTATTCTTCCGGTAAGGAGAAAGATGATGTATTCACTTTCATCATGAGTACTCGCCTGCTCCGCAGTAAGGGTATCGGTATTTATGCAGATGCTGCCCGGATCTTAAAGAAGAAGAATTATATCGTGCGATTTGAGCTGATCGGGTTCTTTGAATCACATCATCCTGATTCCATCAGCACGGATGATCTGCGCAGATGGGAGCAGGAAGGACTGATCCAGTACCGGGGCTTTGCTGAAGATGTGCGCCCTTACCTGGAGCATGCCGATTGTTTTGTGTTCCCCAGTTTTTATAACGAAGGGGTCCCCCGATGCCTGATGGAAGCGGCCTGTATGGAGCTGCCCATCATTACTTCGTATAACCGTGGCTGTAAGGAAGTGGTGCTGAACAATTCAACCGGTTATATCTGTAAAAGCCAGGATGCTTTTGACCTGGCGGATAAAATGGAGAAGATGATCAACCTGCCCGCTGAAGACCGCGCCCGTATGGGTAAGAACGGCCGCTCGCTCATCACTAAAAAGTTCGGGATGGAAAGGGTGATCGATGAATATATCAGTACATTGAATCTGGACCTCGAAGATTAGAAGCTGAGGTCGTCATCGAAAGTGCCTCCCCAATGGTCTTCAATCAGATCAAGCACGCCTGACTGGCGTATCTGTTGCTCCCAGGTCCAGCTCTGCAGGTCCGGAATATCATAGATCATTCCGCAAACCCGGTCCCAGCGCAGGTCAGCAAGGTCCTGTTCCACATAGCAGTATTTTCCACCATATCGTTGTTCAAAATCCATGATCCAGTGGTATTGAGTGCTTACCACGGGCAGGCCTACGGCCAGGTATTCCAGGAACTTGGTGCTTGTCTGCCGGTTCAGCGGCTCCTTGTCTATCATGAAATTGAGGCCGAACCTGGCCCTTTTCAGCTGCAGCGGCACTTCTTCATAAGGGATCGGGCCGATAAAACTGATATTCCCACTCTGCTGATATCTTTCCTTAAGCAGGGGGCCGGCTTTTCCTACCACCAGGATGCTTCTGTCTCTCAGATGGCCGGTGGCAAAGCAGTCGAGCAGTTTCTCCGGTTCCCGCACGGGGCCCAGGTCGCCCAGGTACACAAAATCGAATTCGCCGGTGGAGGGGGCGGAAGCATATTGCAGCCAGGTATCCGGGATACCCATATCGCGGAAGCCGGAAGGCACATCATCCTCAAAACCAAAGCTTCTTTTTACGTATTCATTCAGGAAGAGGCGATAGTCCGGTTCCACATTCAGCCATTTCTTGCTGAGGTTCTTCCATTTCCGCCAGGGTGGGATGGAAGTGGAAGTATATTCATGGATCTTGAGCACGTTGCGGCGGCGGGGGCTGAGGTCGGTTCCCATGTACCGCCACTCCACATCGCAGGGGAGCTTTTTTATTTCTTCTTTGTTCACCAGCACCGTATCAATGCCATATCTGCCGAAAAAACCACGATAGGCTTCGGTCTCAGACAAATAGGCCTTGTTATTATGCACGAATGCGATCCTCATAGAATGGGCTAACAAGGGATAAATTTATAAATAAGATTGCATAGTGGTTCGTACTTTTGCACCTCGGCCAAAAAACCACTTCATGGAAATAACAGTAAAAACGGCGCAGCAGTTGCGTCTGACAGCAGAGGAATTTGAACTGATAAAAGAAAAATTAGGACGAACCCCCAATTTCAATGAACTATGCGCTTTCAGCGGCATGTGGAGCGAGCACTGTAGCTACAAAAACTCCATCAAGTGGCTGAAGACCCTGCCCCGTGAAGGCAAAAAGATGCTCGTAAAGGCTGGCGAGGAAAATGCCGGACTGATGGACATCGGCAACGACTACGGCGTTGTTTTCAAAATCGAATCACATAACCACCCCTCCGCCATCGAGCCCTTCCAGGGTGCCGCTACCGGCGTAGGTGGTATCCACCGCGATATTTTCACCATGGGCGCACGCCCCATCGCATCCCTCAACTCCCTCCGTTTCGGCAACCTGGCCGAAGCAAAGACCCAGCATCTGCTGGCCGGAGTGGTACACGGGATCGGCCACTATGGAAACTGCTTCGGCGTTCCCACAGTAGGCGGCGAGATCTACTTTGAACAATGTTATCATACCAACCCCCTCGTGAATGCATTCAGCGCAGGGATCGTAAAGATCGGTGAGACCGTTTCCGCAACCGCTGAAGGCCTCGGCAACCCCGTAATGTTCGTGGGTTCCGCTACCGGTAAAGACGGTATCGGTGGCGCCAGCTTCGCCTCTGCCGATATTACCGCTGAATCAGCACAGGACCTCCCCGCCGTTCAGGTGGGCGACCCCTTCCAGGAAAAGAAACTCCTCGAAGCCTGTCTGGAAGTGATCAGGACCGGAGCCGTGGTAGGCATGCAGGACATGGGTGCGGCAGGTATCATCTGCTCCACCGCTGAAATGAGCGCCAAAGGTGGCGTAGGCATGCGCATCGACCTGGATAAAGTGCCTACCCGTCAGAAGAACATGAAATCATGGGAACTGCTTCTCAGCGAAAGCCAGGAGCGTATGCTGATGGTGGTGGAGAAAGGAAAAGAGCACCTGGTTGAACAGGTATTCGAGAAATGGGACCTGCCTTGCTCCGTGATCGGCGAAGTCACCGGCGATGGTATCCTCAATTTCTACATGAACGGAGAACTGGATGCGAGCATCCCTGCTGAAGCCCTGGTGCTCGGCGGCGGCGCTCCCCAATATACACGTGAATTCAAAGAGCCTGCTTACCTGCAGAAAGTGGCCGCCTTCAACGCAGACAGCGTACAGGTGCCAACCGACCTCCGTGGCGTGGCAGAGCAGATCATCACCATCCCCAACATCGCCAGCAAACGCTGGATCTATGTTCAGTACGATAGCATGGTAGGTACCGGTAATGCCTCCACGAACGCGCCTTCTGACGCTTCCGTGGTTGTAGCCAAACCAACCAACAAAGGCCTGGCCCTGACTGTAGACTGTAACAGCCGTTACGTGTTCGCAGATCCGTATAAAGGAGCGCAGATCGCTGTTGCTGAAGCTGCCCGTAATATCGTGTGCAGCGGCGGCGAGCCCCTGGGTGTTACCAACTGTCTGAACTTCGGTAATCCTTATGATCCGGAAGTTTACTACCAGTTCGTAAATGCCATCAAGGGTATGGGCGATGCCTGCCGTAAGTTTGATACACCGGTAACAGGCGGTAACGTTTCTTTCTACAACCAGAACCCTGAAGGTCCTGTTTACCCAACACCAACCATCGGTATGGTGGGACTGCTGGATAATGTAAACAAGAAAATGACCCTTGACTTCAAGAATGCAGGAGACACCCTCTTCCTCATCGGAAAGAGCCGCGCAGACCTGGGGTCATCTGAATACCTCAATAAGGTGCATGGTGTGGAATTCAGTCCTGCTCCGCATTTCGACCTCGAAGAAGAGTTCACCCTGCAACAGAAAGTGGCTGAGCTGATCAAAGCCGGTGTGATAGAGTCCGCTCACGATGTGAGCGAAGGCGGTCTCTTCATCACCCTTATTGAAAGTGCATTCAACCGTAACCTGGGCTTTGCTGTAAAAGCAGCAGACGCAGGCATCCGCAAAGATGCTTACTGGTTCGGAGAAGCACAGAGCAGGGTAGTGGTGAGTGTGAACGAAGCCAAACTCGATGCCTTCAAAAAAGCACTGGGCAACCATCCTGCTGAACAGCTGGGTGTGGTTACCAAAGGCGGTATTGAAGTGGACGGTAATGTATGGGGACCTATCAATACCTGGAAGGAGAAATACGACAATGCCATTCACAACCTCCTGGCGGCCCACGAAGCTGAACACGCCATGAGCGCTCTCTAAATAATTTTCCATCGGCCTAAATAAATCGCATGGATAAGCATATCAGTATCGTAGTTACAGGCGCTGCCGGTTTCATCGGCAGCTGCCTTGTAGGCTACCTGAACCATCATGGTTTCAACAACCTCATCCTGGTAGACGAATTTTCAAGGGAAGACAAATCTCCCAACCTCGACGGTAAGAAGTGGACCGCTGAAGTAGAGCGCGAAGAATTCTTCGACTGGCTCAAGGAAAATAATCCCACAATCGGTTTCGTGTTCCATATCGGCGCCCGCACCGATACCACAGAATTTGATTACTCCGTGCATGAGCACCTCAACGTGGAGTATTCAAAGAAGATCTGGGAATATTGCAGAAGCAACAATGTGCCTGTTGTGTACGCCTCTTCTGCAGCTACCTATGGCAATGGCGAGTTTGGTTATGACGATGATCATGAACTGCCTTACAAACTCCAGCCACTCAATCCTTACGGTGTTTCCAAAAATGAATTCGATAAATGGGCATTGAAAGAAACCAGCCAGCCGCCATTCTGGGCCGGATTGAAATTCTTCAATGTATACGGCCCTAATGAATACCACAAAGGCCGCATGGCCAGCGTGATCTTCCACAGCTATCACCAGATCGAAGAGAAAGGTGTGGTGAAACTGTTCAGGAGCCATCGCCCGGATTTCAAAGATGGTCAGCAGTTGCGCGACTTCGTGTATGTGAAAGACGTGATCAATGTCTGCTACTGGCTGATGGAGCAATGGTTCGCCAAACACAAAGTGGAGAACGGATTATACAATCTCGGTACCGGCAAGGCAAGATCTTTTGAAGACCTGGTGAATGCCACATTTGCGGGCATTGACAGGCATTCAAAGATTGAGTATATTGATATGCCGGAAGATATCCGCGACAAATACCAGTATTTCACCGAAGCCAATATGAGCAAGCTTCAAAAGGCCGGCTATTCAGCGCCCTTCTATTCCCTGGAAGATGGGGTTGATGATTATGTGAGAAATTATCTGTCAGCAGGGGAATACTATTAAACTGAATTGCAATGAGCCAGAAAATTGCCATCATCGGTGGCGGAAACCTTGGAACCGCTATCGCGGAAGGGCTGATCAACAGCGGCTTTTCCCTCCCTGAACATATCCTCATCACCAAGCGTAATACCAAAACGCTGGGTGCACTCGCTGAAAAAGGGGTGCTGGTGAGTGATAATAATGAAGAAGCGGTGTCCTTTGCAGACCTGGTGATCCTGGCCGTAAAGCCCTTCCAGGTGAATGATGTGCTGGGCAAACTGCAACCGGTTTTCAAACCTGGAAAACAGGTGCTGGTATCCGTTGTAACCGGCATCACCATCGATCAGATCCTCAAAGCGCTCGATAAAAAAATAGCCATCATCCGCGCCATGCCCAACACGGCCATTGCCATTCAGGAAAGCATGACCTGTCTCTCTGCCCATGAAGTGGGCCAGGAACAAGTGAACTATGTGGAAGATCTTTTCAACCAGCTCGGCAGAGTGGTATGGATCGATGAGAAACTCATGGATGCAGCCACTGTACTGGGCGCCTGCGGCACGGCTTATGCCATGCGGTATATCCGCGCCAATATCCAGGGCGGTATCCAGATCGGCTTCGATGCCGCCACAGCCAGCCTGATTGCGGCCCAGACGGTAAAGGGCGCAGCTGAGTTATTGCTGAAGAAGGGTGCTCACCCTGAACAGGAGATAGATAAGGTAACCACGCCGAAGGGGTGCACTATTGCAGGGCTGAATGAGATGGAGCACCAGGGCTTCAGCTCCTCGCTGATCAAAGGGATTGTGGCGAGTTATGATAAGATCCAGAAGGATTAATGGGGGGCATAGCTGATATGTCTAATTGAATAAGTCTTTCATATCTATTTCATTCTGGACTCTTCCCAGATAATATTCATTTTGTTTTATTCCGAAAGTGGTGATCAGCGTTAGAAACAAAGTACTTTTTGTATTGGTTTCTTTTCTGAATACATTCACTTTTTTGTCGAGTTCAGCAGCATACTTTTTATCGATAACAAAGTCTGTATTGGAAAACTTCATCTCACAAATATTGATGCATTGATCCTTTCGGTCTAACAATAGATCTATCTGTGCTCCTTCCTCTCCCTTTCCCGGATTGTGCCTCCAGGTGGAAGCGTTCGTAAGAACACCTTCTATGCCCAATGCACGTCGTATCGGGAGAACATGCTTAAGGCAAACAGCTTCGAAGGCAAAGCCGGTCCAAATGGAATATGCTGCTGTATTATATTGTCTCAGCCAGGCCCCCGATCCATTATCTTTTGCGTTTTCAATGAACTTCAAATAAAATAAGGAGTATTCGTCGGAGAGCTTATATACGCTGTCGTTTTTTTTCTTTTCAAAAGGTACGTAGGAGGCAATGAAACCTGACTCTTCCAGCTCATTCAGTAAATGGGTGGTTGTGCCTCCGGAAGTAAAGCCACATTCCTCAATAATTTCATTCCTGTTTAGTCCATCAACTTTATTGGCCAGGACTCGAATCACTGTTTCATGATGTTGTGAATTTTTAAATAAGGCGGCATACAAATTTTTGAACTCATTTTTCAGGAAACCATCTTTTGAAAAGCAAAGTCTGTCGATAATCTGAGCCGGACTTTCACCAGGATTGATATTACGGAGATAATGGGGAATGCCACCCATTGTCATGTAAAGCTGTAATAAATTGTATTTCTCCAGAATGATATTACGGCTCTTTAAATAGCTTTCTGTTTCTCCAAGTGTGAATGGGAGCAGGCGGATTGTTTGTGTAACCCGATTGTGCAAGCCTCCTTTATTATTTAAAATTTTATCAATCATCCAGGAAGCTGCTGACCCACAAATAACTACTTTGATATGCGGCATTCTGGATGCCTGGGTATTCCACCAGTGCTCAAATGCTTTCAGAAAGCCTGATTTGGGTGTTTCTATCCAGGGAAATTCATCAAAAAACAATACAGCAGGCTGGTTTTTTCTGAGGCTTGAGATATATGCTGTCAGCATACTGAATGCCTGGAGCCAATTGGCAGGTATGGCGAGAGCGACTTTACTCTTTGTAAGAGCCTGAAGAATTTCTTTAAAATTTTCGAGTTGTGTTTTTGTGTTCGCAGAATGGATACCAGTGAATTCAAATACCAGCGACTTTTCATAGTAAGTACGTATCAGATAAGTTTTGCCTACCCGGCGACGGCCATAAATTGCAATTAACTCGGCTTCTGTGGTCTGTAGCCTTGCTTGAAGAATTTTTTGCTCTTCTATTCGTCCTATTATTTTATTTATAATCAATTGTTTATGTTTTTTTTACTTATTATATCCAGCCAAAACTAGCAAAATTTACTGATTTTGGCTGGTTATTGTGGTCAATCTTCAGCCAAAACTTTCCTTATTGTACGCCTGTAGTTACACCCTTCGTAATTCCCTTACGTATATTTTCACTACCCCCGGTAATACTAAACCATGCTCAACCATCGTTTATATCTTACCCAATTAACCAGAAGCAACAATATCTATGAAAACTGATAGGATAAGTTTATTTATTCTTGCCGTTGAAATTGTGTTGATTACAGCCCTCCATTCTGCCAAAGGCAATGAAGTTGAATCCCCCTCCAAATTGGTTAAAGCTAAAACCGTTCAGTATACGCCTACCTATACCTCCTTCAGCGTAATTGGTTTGAAAAGGTAAATTCAAACCGGAATTCTCCCCATCTTTTCCCCTCTCATCACAAGAGGATTTTTTCCGCTTGGCAATTAATTGTAACTTTGCATGACCTCCCGGAATTATTCTTCATTTGATTCCCGTTGGTCAAAATGGGAATGGGGTAGTCAATCAAGACAAAAGTATCATACAAAGATTTGGACGTCGGATTCGATGTGGCTGATCGCTTTTATAAATACCTGTCCTATTTCAGCCAAAATTCAACAACACCAGACGAAATTTGTAAACAGATAACCATAGATTATGGCCAAGTATATTTTTGTTACCGGAGGGGTAACTTCTTCATTAGGTAAAGGGATTATTGCAGCTTCGCTGGCTAAATTGCTCCAGGCAAGAGGCCTCCGTGTCACCATCCAGAAATTAGATCCCTATATCAACGTGGATCCGGGAACATTGAATCCTTATGAGCATGGTGAGTGTTATGTTACAGAAGACGGTGCCGAAACCGATCTGGATCTCGGTCACTACGAGCGCTTCCTCAATATCTTCACTTCCCAGGCCAATAACGTAACCACCGGCCGTATCTATCAGACCGTTATCAATAAAGAAAGGGAAGGGGCCTACCTCGGTAAAACCGTACAGGTGATCCCGCATATAACGGATGAGATCAAACGCAGAATGCTGCAGCTTGGCCAGACCAAAGAATACGATATCGTGATCACCGAGATCGGTGGTACCGTAGGTGATATCGAGAGCTTACCCTTCATCGAGGCCCTGCGCCAGCTGCAGTGGGAGCTTCCTGAAGAGGACACTGTGGTGCTCCACCTCACGCTGATCCCTTACCTCAAGGCAGCCAAAGAATTAAAAACGAAACCCACCCAGCACAGCGTGAAAATGCTGAGCCAGGAAGGTGTTCACCCGGATATCATCGTGTGCAGAACGGAAAAACCACTCGGTCCCGAACTGCGCCGCAAGATCGCGCAATTCTGTAATGTGAAGTCTGAAGCCGTTATCGAAGCAGCGGATGCACCAACCATTTATGAAGTGCCTCTGCTGATGATGCGCGAAAAACTGGATGTGATCTGTATGAAGAAACTGAACCTCACACAGACCCTCACAAAAGAACCAGACCTCAACCGCTGGAAAGAGTTCATCGATAAACTGAAATATCCCAAGAGCCAGGTTACCATCGGCCTTATAGGAAAATATATCGAGCTGCAGGATGCTTACAAATCCATCCTGGAAGCATTCGTTCATGCAGGCGCTATCAATGAGTGCAAAGTACAGGTAGTGAATGTGCATTCAGAGTTTATCACAGAAGATAATGTGGCAGAGAAACTGAGCAGCCTCGATGGCCTGCTGGTTGCTCCGGGCTTCGGTCATCGTGGTGTGGAAGGAAAGATCATTGCCGTGAAATACGCACGTACGCAGAACCTGCCGTTCTTCGGTATCTGTCTGGGTATGCAGATGAGCGTTATTGAAATGGCGCGGGATATCCTCAACCTGAAAGAGGCGCACTCCACAGAGATGAACCCCAATACGCCTGATCCGGTGATCGACCTGATGGAAGAGCAGAAGAATGTAACGGCCAAAGGCGGTACCATGCGTCTGGGCGCTTACGACTGTTCCATCAAAGAAGGCTCCCTGGCTCATAAGATCTATGGCAAAACAACCATCAGCGAGCGCCATCGCCACCGCTGGGAGTTCAACAATAAATACCTCCCTCAGTTTGAAGCAGCCGGTATGGTAGCCAGCGGAAAGAATCCTGAAAGCGGACTGGTAGAGATCGTGGAACTTCCCAACCACCCATTCTTCATTGGTGTTCAGTACCACCCGGAACTGAAGAGCACCGTGGAGAACCCGCATCCGCTCTTCGTTCATTTCATCGCTGCGGCCAAAGACCACACCGAAAAGAAGAATGAAGCGAAGAATCCCGCTATGCAAGGTGAAATGATCTAAAGAAATACACTGGTTTTCCGGCAGTTAGACCTCCAGCAGGTTTCTGACTGCCGGCAGGCCAAAACCCCTATCTTTGCTCCCTCTAAATTGATAGTATAATGAATATGGACCGCAATACGGTGATTGGCTTCGTGTTACTTGCCGTATTATTATTCGTTTACCTGTTTACTGCCACCAAGAACAGCAATGAAGCGCAAATGGCCAAACAGCGTTACGAAGACTCTGTTTCCCTGGTGAAATTCAAGGCAGATTCCCTGGCAGCACTGAAAGATGTTGCCGCAAAACAGGCCGTTATCGACAGCAATGTAGCAGCTCCACAGGTGGAAGCCCTCACTGTTGTTGAAAACGAAGTGCTGAAGATCACCTTCACCAACAAAGGTGGAAGACCCGCCAAAGTTGAGCTGAAACATTACAAATCATTTACTGACAGCTCCCTGGTAGTGCTCAATGGTACCCCCTTCGATAAGATCTCTTACGGAGTGAATGTGGCGCCCAACCAGGCCAGCCAGACCTCTGAACTTTTCTTCACACCCGGTATTGTTACAAAGAATGCAGACGGTTCACAAACCGCCGTATTCACGCTGCCTTCCGTTAACGGTACTATCCAGCACAGTTTCGTGATTAAGCCGAACGCTTACATGATCGACTGGAACGTACAACTGAACGGAGCAGACAAACTGCTTACCGCCGGAATGGTGAACCTCACCTGGCAGGCAAAGACCATGCTGAATGAAAGCGACCTCGATTACGAGCGCCAGCAGTCTACTATTTGCTTCTATGAGGATAACGACTTCGATTATATCATGTCCAAAACGGACCATAAGTTTGAAAAGCCGGTAGAATGGGTAAGTGTAGCCCAGCAGTTCTTCAACACCACCCTGGTGAGCAAGAACAAATTCACTGCCGGTGAGATCAGGTGGTTCCGTCATACAGACGCCAATTCAAAAGTACTGGCCGAAGCCACTACCACGCTGCAGACCAAACTGCCGCTGGGGGCTGCAGCCGTGCTGCCTATGCAACTGTACTTCGGGCCTACTGATTACAAGATCCTGAAAGCACAGGATGCTCCTGAAATGGACAAACTGGTGAACCTGGGTCGTGATATGTACACCTTCGTTCGCCCGATCAACAAGTACATTGTAATGCCTGTGTTCAACTTCTTCGGAAGTTTCATCGGCAGTTTTGGCCTGGTGATCGCACTGCTCACACTCTGTATCCGTCTCATCACTTCTCCGCTGGTTTACTCCAGCTACCTGAGCGGTGCTAAGATGAAAGCGCTCCGTCCTGAGATCGAGAAGATGAAAGCCAGACTGGGCAACGACCAGCAGGCGGTAGGTATGGAGCAGATGAAGCTCTTCCGCGAAGCAGGGGTGAACCCGCTCGGTGGCTGTATCCCGGCCCTGTTGCAGATCCCGATCTTCTTTGCGTTGTACAGCTTCTTCAACTCAAACATCGCACTCCGTGGTGAATCATTCCTCTGGGCAGATAACCTGGCTTCATATGATATCCTGTTCCAGTGGAAAACACATATCTGGGGTATCGGAACGCATATCAGTTTGTTCACACTTACTGCCGTGATCACCAGCTTCCTGATCTCCCTGTACAATATGAACATGACGCCGGATCAGAACAATCCCGCGCTCAAGTACATGCCGTACATCTTCCCTTTCATCCTCTTCTTTGTATTCAACCGCCTGCCTGCGGCCCTCACCTGGTACTACACGGTATCCAACGTGATCACGCTCCTGTTGCAGTGGGTGATACAGAATTATATCATTGACCACGACAAGATCCTGGCCAAGCTGGAAGAGAACAGGAAGAAACCGAAAACACAGAGCAAATGGCAGGAGCGCTTGACGCAAATGCAGGAAGCTCAGAAAAAGATGCAGGAAGAAAAAGCGAAAGGCAGAAAGTAAGCTTCGCCTTAAAATAACAGGAGGGGTTAACCGAGAGGTTAACCCCTTTTTCCTTGTCAGATTTACTCAGAGCCCAGTCACTCGCCAGAGGCCAGTGACTGGGCTCTGCGAAATTACCTGCATGGGCATGCGTACTTTTACTATATTATGAAAAGGTTCTATTTTAATGGCAATTAATTACTACAAGCACCTCGAAACATACCTACGAACCGCCTTTAACATATTATATAATTTCGATGGGTTTTTAATTGGATTATCTAATGTCCCTTCGAATGAAACAAAAATACCTTGTCAGCGCAAGGCTGAAAGCCTTTGTGCGCGTGCTCTTACCATTAATCTTACTCTATGCCGGTCATGCAAATGCCACGGACTATTTTGTTACCAATGGTAACAATGCCGGTGCCGGCTCTCTGCGTCAGGCTATCCTGGATGCCAACGCAAATGCAGCAGGCGCTCCGCACACCATTACTTTCACTTACTCAGGTGTGGTAACGGTTTCCGCTTCTCTTCCCACTATTACAAGACGTGTAACCATCGACGGTGTTGACCGCACCACGCGCATCCTGAGTGCGCCAGGCGGAAACAACACGGTGGCCCTGTTTGTACTGGGTGCCGGTTCCGGTGGATCAACCATCAGGAACTTCACGCTCAGAAACACAGGGGTGAACGGTGTACACCTCACCGTGGCACTCACCGGCGTTACGCTGGAAAACCTCACCATCAGCCAATCAGGTGTGCATTACCTGAACAGGGGTGTGATGACCAATGCTGCACAGACCAATCTCACCATCCGTAATGTGAAGGTGACTGGCCTGGAAGACAAACAGATCGCTATCCATTTTGCAGACAAGGTCACCAACCTGCTGATGGAAGGAGTGGAAGTGTCAGGCGGCGGCGGTGTTTCCGGCAGGGCTGTACATTTCCAGGGCATCGTTACAGGTGCCATTATCAGGAACAGTCTGTTCAATATGGATGATCCTGCTTCGGCAGATGACGGAGATTATGGCCTCTTTTTTGCAGCCAATCATTCCGGCGTTGAGATCGATAATACCACCTTCAATAACTGTGAAGTACATGCGATTTACGCAGCTGCAGCCAGCAGTAATTTCACAGTCAGGAGCTCCACCTTCAACAACCTCGTGGGCAGCGGATCCGCAGTACATGTGAAATTGCTGGGAAATACCAATATTGTCTCTTTTGATAATAATACCTTCAATGCCGATCAGCAGAATGTATCGGATGATGCGGATTACGCCATTCTGTTCCCTGCTGTAAGCAATCAGCGTGTGACTCTCACCAATAATAAATTCTTCGACTACGATGTACAGGCTGTGAGGATGGGAGACAATCACTCCAATAACCATGATAATATCCTGATCCAGGGCAACGAATTTGCCCGCAACGGCACTTTGGCCGGTGATCAGGGCGCATTGGTGATCTGGACGCGCAATACCACTTCCGATGGCGGTCCTGTACTGATCACAGAAAATATTTTCAGGAATAATACCGGTATTGCAATCGGATTATATCCTGCCAATGGAATTACTTATGTAGTACCCAACTTTACCATCAGTAAGAATACCATTTACGGAAATACCGGCACACAGGGTGCTATCGATATCCGTTGGATTGATAAGATAGTGATCACACAGAACAGCATCTACAATAACCGCGGCTTGGGAATCGATCTTTCAGGCGAAGCCAACTGCGGATATGAAGGTGTGAACAGGCCACAGCTGATCAGCTCAACTGAAACTGCTGCCGGTGTGTACAATGTGGTAGTGAAGATGCCTACGCTTTGCGGCACCAACGCCTGCAGCCTCGAGCTCTTTGCCAACAACGCAGGCACTACCGGTGCATCCGCCCAGCATTATGTAAATACTTATACGGGCCTCGGTTCCGGCAACCGGACACTCACTGGAGTGTCTGCTGCAACCATTACCGCGCTGAATCAGGCTCCTTACGGTTTCTGGGCAGCCACACTGCGAGTGAACAATAACTGCGGAACTTCAGAGATCAGCAACCGCATCGGTATCAAACCAACAGGCCCGGCCGGAGTAAGCGCCGGCGTACAGCTCTGGCTGAAATCAGACGACTTCAATGCAGGCAACCTGGTTGCCAATACAGGTTGGGAAGATGCGAGCGGTAACAACCGTAACTTCAGCACCCTGGTCAGTGATCCCGCAGCTGTGAAGTCAGGGCTGAACTTCAACAATTATGTAAATTTCGATGGAGATGATTATCTCTATTCTCCCGTATATGGATATGCAAGCGGATTCTCTGCGGGTGAAGTGATCACTGTACTTCGCGCAGCTACCAATAATGTGAACAGGGGGTATCCTTATGATTTTGGTGGAACACCAAGAGGTATCCACTATTCCTGGAATGACCAGGCCATCTATACCAGCTTCGGTACCAATGACAGGCTGGGATATATTCCCAGCAACAAAGTAGTGAAGGATGCAAAAGCCGCCACTACAATCACAGGTGGCAATATCAATATCCTCAGCTGGAACATTATGGGTAACTATGCTGGCGCCGGATCATGGGGGCTTGATTTCAACGGCGGACAACAATCTGCAATTTCCACTGCCAATACTGCCAACTTCACGCTGCCTGGCAACAGGGAGTTCATTGCCTATGACGGTAGCTCCAAGCTGGCTTTTGCAGGGGATATCGCAGAAACGGTATTGTATAGCCGAAGATTATCTGAAACCGAACGCAGGCAGATCAATACTTACCTGGCCATCCGCAGCGGTATTACACTTTTCCATGATTATCTCGCTGCCAATGGCATCACTACCATCTGGAGTCAGACAGGTAATGCCGGTTATAATAATGGTATCGCCGGATTGTACAGGGATGACCTGGGTATTATCCACCAGCGCCAGGCTAAAACTATCAGCATGAACGATAGTCTTACCGTGGTGATGGGCAACAAGATCTTTTCTGCCAACGATGATAATGAAACCGATATCGCCAACGACCGTGCTGCAATGGTTTGGGGCAATAACAAATTGGGCACAGCATACAGTGTTACCGTAACCGGTACCAATGTAACCGCCCGTCTGGCGCGTGTCTGGAAAGTACAGAAAACCAACTGGTCCGACGCACAGGTGATCACACTCAAATTTGTAGGCGCTACTGATAAGAACTATCTTATCATCAGCAACAATGCGGGTTTTACCGCTATCACCCATGAAGTGAAAATGAACAAGGATGGTTCTGTTACCATTCCTTCTTCTTACCTCGCCGATGGGGCCTTCTTCACTTTTGCCCGTCAGCAGTTTTATCCCGGTGGTGTGGCAGCAGGCCTCGCAACCTGGATGAAAGCCGGTGATGACTATACACTCAGCGGTACTACCGTTACATCGGTGATTGACCAGGCCCCTGCACAAAGGACCTGGACACGCATGTACAACCGCACACTCAACTGGTTCAACACCGGGTATAACTATAACGCTTATATCCAGTTTCCGAATAATGAACACCTGAACACGCCAGCATTTACAACAGCATTCACCAATGGAGAAGTGTTCTCTGTGCAGGCTTCAGCATTGGTAAGGGACGGCTCAGCAGTAACCACCTGGTCATTTCCCTTTCAGCTGGGTGGGGTATCCACGTCTACGGCACCGCCCTCTTACCGTAATACCGGTAATGCAGTATGGCCCACCTTTGGTTCAAGCGCAAGGCTGACCTTCAGCGCGGCTCCAAAGGACCTTGCTATACCCACAATCCTTAACCTGGCTTCAGGTGGTAACAGATGGTCGGCCAATATCGATGGCAGGTCCATTGTGAACAATGCAGCCAATACCACCAACTTCACCGGACCCAGTTATATTGGCGCTGGTGGTGCAGCCTTCTTTACAGGAACAATTCCGGAAGTGATCATGTACAACAGAAAGCTGGATGCTACTGAAAAACTGAAAGTAGGAAGCTACCTGGCAGTCAAATACGGTGTAACCCTGGAGCAGTCAACTTCCGCACTGGATTATATTGCCAGTGATGGTACCGTTATCTGGGCCAGTTCCGCCAATGCTGCTTACAAAGCCAATATCACTGCCATCGGCCGTGATGATCTGAGTGCACTTTACCAGAAGCAGAGCCGCAGCGCCAATGCAACCACCGCCAGCTATTTTACAATTGCTGCTGGCCAAGCAGTGATGCCTTCCAATGATGAGAATACCGATGATATCATTAATGATAAATCATTCTTCTTCTGGTCTGATAACAATTTAGCAGTGACTTATAATCTTGCTGTTACTGGTGAGAAGGCCACCATGCGTATGCCCAGGGTCTGGAAAGCGCGTAAGAGCAACTGGGCAGATATGCCACTCACTTTGAAGATGCATTATCCTGCCAGCAACGTTTACCTGCTGATCAGTTCGGATCCAACCTTTGCTACAATCAATGAAGAGATCCCTGTAAACGCAGATGGAACGGTAAACTTTGAATCCGATGCTATTCCTGATGGCGCTTACTTTACGTTTGCAAAGGAGATCAAAGGTCCTGGTTTTGTGAATACCGGAGTACAGTTCTGGCTGCGTGCAGATGATGGCGTTAGTTCCGGATCAAGCTGGAATGACTTCAGCGGTAATGATAACAATGCGGTGCAACCCACTGTTGCCAGTCAGCCTGTTTTCAATGCCAGCAATACCAATTTCAATCCCGGTTATGTACTGGATGGCGCCAATGATTTCATGAATTTCCCTACCAATGCAGGTATCAGCGGAACTAACCAGTTCACGGTGGTGAGTGTTAGCAAAAGAAATCCGGCAACTACCAGTGATATCATCCTGGGTGCGCCAACTGATGCCACCAATGGTTTCGCCTACGGTTACACCGTAAATAAATTCTTTGTAACCGCCACCACAACCGGATTGGTTACATCCACGGCTAATTATACCACCGCCAATGTTCCCATGCTGCATGCTGCCACGCGTGCTGCCGGCAATGTGTTCAGTCTGTACACCAATGGAGCTGCCGATGGCGGGGGAACAGCAGCCTGGACCCTGTTGAGCAATAACTTGCGACTCGGCTGGCGTGGTGGTACCACTACTGACCAATATGCAGGTAGCATCAATGAAGTGGTGGTCTACAATCGTGTACTTACTGCAACTGAGTTGCAGCAGGTGAACTCTTACCTCTCGCTGAAACACGGTCTTACACTTGCAAACGGTACACAGGATTATATCGCAACTGACGGTACTACCAGAATGTGGACCGTTTCCAAGAATACAGGTTACGTGCAGGGCATCGCAGGCCTTGGCCGCGATGAAGCCACAGGCCTCAACCAGAAGCAATCCGTTTCTGCCGTGGATAATACTGTTACCATGGCACTGGGTGCATCCGTCTTCCCAACCAATGCGGAGAACCCCAATGAGATGGACGATCTCAGCTTCTTCACCTGGTCAAGCAATGGAAGCCCGGCCCTGTTCATGATCCCTGTTACTTCCACCCCCAATGCCACTACAAGAATGGCCAGGGTCTGGAAAGTAGACAGGACCAACTGGACTGATCAGGATATCACTATCAAATTTGCCCAGAATGGTGACCGTTACCTGTTGGTGAATACCAGCGATGATCCGATGTTTGGAGCCACCGGCACCACCGAATATGCCCTCAATACTGCAACCGGCTCTATTACCATCAATACTGCCGATCTGCCTGATGGCGCTTATTTCACTGTTGCCAGTAAGCTCACAGGCCCCGCCTGTGTAAATGGAAATATCTCAGCCTGGTTACGTGCTGATTATGGTACATCCACTCCGGGCAACTGGATCGATTTCAGCGGCCTGCAAAGGCATGGAATGCAGGGAACTGCTGCAGCCATTCCTGCAGTGATTGAAAGCTCAGTGAACTTCAATCCTGTTTTCAGGTTCAATGGTACCAGCCAGTTTTTGAATATCACACCCAATGTGCTCAACCCCGGAAATAACAACTACAGTATCATTGCGGTAACCAAACCCAATAATATCAATGAAAGGCAGGTGTCTTACCTGGGAGCTATCCCTGCTTACCAGGGCGTACTCCTTCAATACAATAACAATGCAGGTGCCGGCGGCCTTGCCAACATTGAAGCCAGCTGGCCTAACAACGGTTTCTGGGGCGGCGCTACTGCTGTTAACAAAACGGATCTCCTGTTAACCACCTATGATAAAACAATTGGCAGAAGACTCCGCCAGGATGGTTCGCAGGTAGCGGCCAATGCAGATGTCACCAGCTTCAATTATGTTCAAAGCTTGGGCACCATCGGTAATTTAAACAATGGGTTCTTCTATAGCGGTGACATTGCCGAGTTCATCGTTTACAATAACAAAGCACTCACAGGTACGGAACTGCAGCGCGTGGAATCCTACCTCTCACTTAAATATGGTATCACCATGGGCGCAGGTGCTGTAAATTACCTGGGCAGCGATGGTACTACCATTATGTGGGATGCCGCCGATAATGCCGGATACAATTTCCATATCACAGGTATCGGTCGTGATGACTGTACCGAGCTCTACCAGAAACAAAGCATCAACAGCAATGGTGGTATCCTTGCGTTGGGAGTTGGTGAAATTTCAACCTCCAATGTGCTCAACACAAATACCATCGAGAATAATAATTCTTATCTCTTCATTGCTGACAATAACCTGCCTGCAGATTACACGGAAACCCTCAGTGGCCTGAACAATCTCACTTCCCGCATGGCAAGGATATGGAAGGTTGATAAGACCAATTTTGCTGACCGCGATGTGAACTTCAAACTCACTGGTGGTAATGAGAAGATCTACCTGGTAGTGAGCGCAACAGATAATGTGTTCGATGGAACAGATGCTGCTTACCAGTTGGATGCCGATGGTAATGTATCGGTTCTTACTGCAGATCTACCTGATGGCGCTTACTTCACTTTTGCAAAAGAACTTCGTGGACCTGGTTATGTGAACGTAGGTATCAATCTCTGGCTGCGTGCGGATGATAATGTATCCGCTGTTGATAACTGGATCGATTATAGCGGTAATGATAATAATGCTATTCAGCCCACTGCGGCTAATCAGCCTGCATTCAATAACGCTACTACCAACTATAACCCTGGTTTCGTATTCAACGGTACCAATTCTCAAATGACTATGACCCTGGCGAAGTTTCCGCTCGGGACCTCTCCCAGAACATTGATCAGCGTAGGTACGCCAACCAATGTAACCGGAACCCGTTATATGTTTGGATTTGGTAACAATACTGCCAGTGCTTATAATTCGCTGGTGAATGTGGCAAACGCTATCACCTATTCCGGGTTTACCAACGATGTTTCAGGTGCAGCAGGAACGGCTGTGATCAATGTACCCCAGGAGGTAATGGGTACATGGGTTGGTGGCACTAACGGGCTGGCCAGTCTGTACAGCAAATCAAGATTGCTTCTGTCTCAGAACAAAACCTGGAACACCGGCACTACAGGCGGAGCATATGTGGGAATGTTATCCAACTCCACTCAATTCTGGCAAGGCCCTCTCAATGAAGTGATCACCTACAACAGGGAACTTGCCGCCTTCGAGCGTCAGCGTATCAGTTCTTACCTGGCCATGAAATACGGATATACCATGGATCAGACCACTGCTACCAGCTATGTAGCCACTGATTATGATGGTACTTCCGGAACCACTTACTGGGATGCAACGGCTAACGCCACTTACAAGAACAATATCGCAGGCATCGGTCGTGATGACAAGACCGGCCTCAATCAGAAACAAAGCCGCAGCGTGAATACCGCCGCCAATGGTAATATGATCGCTATCGGTCTGAATACAATTGCCACCACTAACCTGGATAACTCCTCCTCCTTTGCTGATGACCTCAGCTTCCTGGTATGGGGAGATGATGGTCTGACCGGCACGAAAACCACAGAGTATCCGACCGTGCTGGATCCCGGCTCCTGTAGCAAGATCACCCGCCTCCAGCGGGAATGGAAAGTGCAGAAAACAGGATCTGTTGATGTTGTGCAGATGCAGATGTTCCTCGCAGGACTGGTACCAACCAGCACGTCATTGAGTGACCTCAAACTGCTGGTTAACAACAGCAGCGATTTCACTGCCGCCAGTACCTCCGTGATAGTACCAACCTCGTACGATGCAGTTACACAAACAGCCACTTTCAGCAATCTCAGCCTCGCCGACGGTCAGTACTTCACACTGGTTACCGACCTCACCAACGAAGCGCCCGGTGGCGTGAAGGATCCATTGTTCACCTGGTACCGTGCAGATAAAGGAGTTACCACTGCAACAGGCGTAAGTGCATGGGCTGATCAGAGCATCAATACCAAAGATGTAACCCAGGCTACTGCTGCTGCACAACCTGTTTACAATACCACCAACAAGCTGTTCAACTTTAACCCAAGCATCACGTTCAACGGAACATCCACTGTGCTGACCAATGCTACTATCAGCCATAGCGCGGCTGCGGCAGGTGAAGAAGTGTTCACGGTACTGATCCCCCGTGATGGAGACTTCCTTGGATTGGGAAGAACAACTACCGGCACAGAACAGTTCTCCAGGTTCTACACCAATGCTTCCGGTCAACTGGGCTGGGTGAGCAGGGTAGGCACCAATGCAGGAAGCCTGTTGACCACTGCCAATAACCTGGGTAAGATCCAGCTGGCGAATATGCACCGCAGCGCTTCTCCGGCAGGAGCAGGTGTGATTGAATACAACGGTGCATCAGCTATTACCGGAGCTCAGAACTTCTTCCCGGTGCAGAACCAGATCAATATAGGTTCAAGAAGATACAATGCTTCCGGTTCTGTTGCCAATGACCTGTTCTTCAATGGCGAGTTGGCGGAAGTGGCCGTGTTCAGCCGTGAGCTCACAGCCACGGAGCGCCTGAAAGTAGCCAGCTACTTCGGTCTCAAATATGGCCTCACCCTCAGCCATGATTATATGGACCCCGATGGGACCGTACTCTGGAATGCAACAGCCAATGCTACTTACAACTACAATATCACCGGTATCGGTCGTGATGATTGTAATGGCCTTCACCAGAAGCAATCCCGTAGCGTGAACAGCGCCGAAGCCCTGATCACACTGGGTAATGGAATGGGGATCGCCACTACCAATACAGACAACTCCAATGACCTGGGCAATAAATCTGCGCTGGTACTGGGCGATGATAATGCAAACAGAACTGACTGGACGGTCACTAATGCACCTGCTGATCGCAAGCGTATCGCCAGGACCTGGAAAGTGCAGGAAACAAATACGGTTTCTTCTGTAACTATCCAGGCGCCGGCAAGCACCAGTGCCAATGCAGTGAAACTGCCGCTTGAAAAAGCCGGTAAGATGTACCTGCTGGTGAGCAACAGTGCAGACTTCACGGGAACCGTTGTTGAGATGCCGATGACACTCAATGGTGATGTATGGGAAACTTCCTATGATTTCACCGATGGCCAGCACTTCACATTTGCAACCGGTGGTGATTGTGTGGACAATGAAGCCGTGCTCACTGCTTACAATGCAGAAACAACTGCGGCTACTGATAAGTGTTATACCGATGGGTGGATCCTCTTCAAAGACCCTGCAGACGCCGGCAAATACATTGCAGCCATTTACGATCCTGCGCAACTGATCGACCGTACGAAGATCACTGCAAAAGTGAACGTGAATGCAGCTTTCAATGATCTCGGAAAAGGAACTGCACAAAAAGCCTCACGCCTCATGCGCCGCCTACTGGAAATCAATTGCGCCGGTTGCTATGATGCAGTGGCCAATCCGCAGCCTGCCTTTGTGGTAAGGATGTTCTACGCTTCCGCTGAAAAAACAGGAGCTGAAAATGTGGAAACGAATAATATCGAAGCTATCAAAACTGCCAACGGTCTAACCGATGCGCATTCCTTCAGCTGGTTCAAAGCGGGTAATATGACGGCCGCACAGGTTGTTTCAAGGCTCTCGGCCGAGGGAATTGGCGGCGGCGGACAGGAGTGGGTAGATGGCGCCCTGGTAACAGGCACCATGGATGGAACAGAGTATGTTGATTTCGATGGCGTGAATGGCTTCTCTACATTCGGTGGTATCTGGACTGTCAACCTGGAGCAGGTTCTTCCGGTAAGCTGGGGCGAAGTGAAAGCCGCACCGGTAAACAACCAGTACATCCATGTAAACTGGACCACGCACAGCGAGCTCAATAACCACCATTTTGTGGTAGAAAGAAGCGAAGCCGGCGGAACATTCACCCTGCTCACTACTGTAGGAGGAAGAGGAACTACGAATGCTACCAACAATTACAGTTTTGACGACAGGAATGTGAGATCAGGCATTCTCTACCAGTACCGCATCCGCCAGGTGGATATCGATGGCAGAAGCAGTTTTTCCAAAATCGTGGTAGCCCAGCTGGCCGGTAATGGAGAAAAAGGCCTGGTGATCCGTCCGAACCCGGTTGTAACCAATACCCTCCGTTACGAGATCTCCGTTCAGCGTGGTCAGTACATTCAGGCCAATGTGCTGGATGCTGCAGGAAGGGTGCTGGCAAAATCAGCCTTCAGGGCCAACAGCGGCTGGAATCAGTTCACAACAGGAGTAGCTGCGCTGAGCAGGGGAACTTACCTGCTGCAACTGATCCTGGAAGACGGATCGATCATCTCGGAACGATTCATCAAAAAATAAAACGAAAGCCCGAAGCCCTTCACTTAGGTTGCGGCTTTAATTACAGAAAGGAGCCCGCACAACATGGTTGTTGCGGGCTCCTTAATTATAGCTATCTTGTTAGAAATCTGTTTTTTATTATTACTTTAGACAACGGTTAAGGCCATCCGTACCGTCTTAATGATATCAACCAAGCCAGCATCATGAAAAAGTTTACCCTCTTACTGGTTATTAGCACCCTTTGGACCGTTTTCGTTCAGGCCCAGAAAAAGATCTCCGAACTTACCATGGTTTATGATGCTTCCGTCTCTACCGGAAGCGCTGATCCCAAAATTGCCGACGCCTTTGATGGCGCCACCACTACCGTTTATATCAAAGGGAATATGAGCCGCTCCGAAATGGTCAGCGCGCTTTTTTCTTCCACTACTATTCATGATTCCAAAACAGGATCAGCTGTAGTGCTGAGAGAGGTAAGCGGACAAAAACTCCTGATCCGCATGACAGCCCAGAACTGGGCCGAAAAGAATAAAAGATACAACGGTATTACTTTCACCAATACTTCAGAAACCAAGACCATCGCGGGTTACAAGTGCACAAAAGCCACTGCCTCCCTGACTGATGGAACTGTTTTCACAGTCTATTATACCTCAGATATCATTCCCGAGAACAGGGATTATGATTACCAGTTCCGCAACCTGAACGGATTGCCGCTGGAATACGAGCTGGTACAGGGAAAACTCACCATCAAGTACACGGTGAGCAGCATCAATATGAACCCGGTACCGGTTTCTAAATTCGACCTGCCTAAATCAGGGTACAGGGAGATGACCTACGAGGAAAGCAAGAAAACAAGCCTGTAAATAAGCAGGGGCACTGATTAATTTGAGTGTGCCCAGTCGCTTGCATCCCCGCCAGTGATTTCTATTTGCTCTCCTCTGGCGAGACCTGGTTCCCCGGAGGCGAAGAAATATTTGTCACTCGTGACCCCGCGAACGACGGCAGCCCCAGAATATAAGACATAAAAAAAGCCAGCCTCATCGGCTGGCGAATATTTTTACGGCGATTAAATTCCTGCTCCAGATATTGAAGGTCAGGCGGTTGCCTGGGCGATACAACAGTAAAGCGGACTATTTCCGCAAACGTACCTTCAGATCCAGTACGTTCAGATTAGAACGGAACGTAGGCTGTGATTTGATCTTTACCGAGCTGGGCAGGATGAAGATCTTATTGCCTTGTTCATAGGTAACCAATGAGTTATAAGTGATATAACTATTGGCCTGCTGACTCCGGGACAGTTGACTACCCGAGTATAGAGGCCCCGCCTTCAGGGTGAAACCATTGGTTGTCCTGATAGGGGTGAATTCAGGCTTCAGTGGAACATTCGATTGGCTCTTCTTCCCACCTCCGCCACTACTGGCCAATGCAAGCGCCACTGTCCCAATCATCGCGCAACAGATGATCGTACTTCTTAGCATTTGGTTAAGTTTTAGCGTAAAGTTTGCCTGCATAATTAGTGCAAAAATATATAAAAAAATTGGGATTCCTTTAACCGTTCATCCAGCTCTTTATATTTCTTTTAACGCTTAAGATGCTAAAATGTTACAGTTTGCATAAAATGATTCCTTTTTTTACCGGAATGTTGCATCCCGGACATAAATTGTTGGCTTACAGGCAAAACTTATGCACGGCTGTCAATAACAAAACTTGGCCGGACCATCCAAGAGCGGTATTTTACATAAACCATTACATTGATTCATGAGAGATAACCCATCGAGCCAGAATAACGACGAAATCAAAGAATTGGTAAAGCAGTTCCAGAACCTGAAAAATGGCAAAAGCCACTCTTTCCTGGATGAAGAATCGTTCGAAAAGATCATCGACTACTATGATGACGAGGAAGATCTCCAACAGGCACTCATAGCCGCAGAACTGGGGATCGAGCTCTTCCCGTACTCTTCCATATTGCATATCAAGAAAGCTGACCTGCTCATCGCCACCCGCCACTATACAGAGGCACTGGAAGTACTGAGCCACGCGGCTGTGCTTGACAGTAATGATATCAACCTGTACATCCTCAAAACGGCCGCCTACCTGGCGCTGGACCAGCAGGAGAAAGCAGTACTGCTCCTGGAAAATGCCCTGGAACTTTTCGAGGGACAGGAGCGCATCGAACTGCTTTTTGAACTGGCAGATGTATACGATGATTACGAAGAATTCGATAAAATCTTCGATTGCCTTAAACTCATCCTGGAACAGGATCCTACCAATGAGGAAGCCCTGTACAAGATCTGCTTCTGGACAGACTCTACCGGTCGCAATGAAGAGAGCATCCGCCTTCACCAGGATATCATCGATGAGCATCCCTACAGCGAACTGGCCTGGTTCAACCTCGCCGCCGCTTACCAGGGGCTCAAACTCTACGAAAAAGCCATCGACGCCTATAAATACGCCGTGGTCATAGACGAGAAGTTCGACTATGCTTACCGCAATATGGGAGACGCGTTCATCCGTATCCGTAAGTACAAGGATGCGATAGAAGCATTGGAGAAAGTACTGGAGCTTTCAAGGCCGGAAGATGTGATCTATGAAGCCATCGGCCATTGTTATGACCGCCAGAAGAACTATGCCCAGGCAAGGTTCTACTATCGCAAGGCTTCGCACCTCAACCAGGAAGACAGCAAGTTGTATTTCAAGATCGCCTGCACTTACATGAATGAGGGACAGTGGACCGTTGCCATCAAGCAACTGGAAACTGCCATGCAGATCCATCGTTTACAACCGGAATACAACCTGGCCATGGGAGAGTGCAGGATGCAACTCGGGGATTACAAAGAAGCTATACAATATTTTTCTAATGTAGTTGGTCAGCGCCCCAGGAATGTTACCAGCTGGGAATCGCTGATCCGTTGCCTCTACCACGGCGAATTCTATGAAGAAGCCCTCGAACAGGTGCAGGCAGCACTTCATATGACGAATGATAAACCTGTGTTCAGGTTCTACCTTTCTGCCGTGTATCTCGCACTGGGCAAGACCAAGGAAGCATTGCTGCAACTGGAAAATGCCATGAGCCAGAGCCCGAAGCTTTTGAAGAAGATCGTGGAACTGGATCCTTCCATCCTGCAACACCAGCTGGTGGCTGATATTGTGGCCAGATTCAAGAAGAATAAATAGGACATGATTTAAATCCTGTTTGCATTTTTCATTATTCCCTATTTTTGCGGCGACTTTAGAAAATTCCTAAGTGTAAAACCAGACGAATGAATTTCAATCTTTCTCAGATCCCCGAAAGGACTCCTCAGCCCCGTACGGATGGTGTAACCATGGTAATGGACAAAGGCCTAAGTATCCCTGAAGTAAAAAATTTCATGGAGATCTCCGGCCCGCATGTGGATATAGTGAAGCTGGGCTTCGGCACTTCTTTCGTAACCCCTAACCTGAAAGAAAAGATCAAGGTTTATCAGAGCTACAATATTCCGATCTATTTTGGCGGAACACTTTTTGAAGCTTTCCTGATCCGTAACCAGTTTGATGATTATATCAATGTCTGCAAAGAATACGGCATTTCTTATATGGAAGTGAGTGATGGTTCCATCACTATCCCCCATGCGGAGAAATGCGGATATATCGAAAAGCTCACCAAGCATGGTACAGTGCTCAGTGAAGTGGGTAGTAAAGACGCAGCCCATATCATTCCTCCCTACAAATGGATCGAACTGATGCGTGCAGAGCTCAATGCAGGTTCTTCTTATGTGATCGCAGAAGCGCGCGAAGCCGGTAACGTGGGTATTTACCGCGGATCAGGTGAAGTGCGTGAAGGCCTCGTGCAGGAGATCCTCACACAGATCCCAGGCGAGAAGATCCTCTGGGAAGCGCCTCAGAAAGCACAGCAGCTGTACTTCATTGAACTGCTCGGTTGCAATGTGAACCTCGGCAATATCGCTCCAACGGAAGTAATTCCCCTGGAAGCTATGCGAATTGGTCTCCGCGGCGATACCTTCAGCCTCTTCCTCAATAACGAAGTAAACCAATGAAACGGTATGGCCTCATCGGCTACCCGTTAAGTCACTCTTTCTCGCAACCTTTCTTCACGGAAAAGTTTGCAAAGGAAGGGATCAGGAACTGCGTGTACCAGAACTTTCCCATCCCCGATATCGATGCGCTGAAAGAAATTCTGGCCAGCCATCCTGACCTGGCGGGTTTCAATGTGACCATTCCATATAAAGAACAGGTACTTCCATTTTTACATCATATGGAGCCGGTGGTTAAAGCCATCGGCGCCTGCAATTGTATCCGCATTGAAAACGGTGAACTCACCGGTTTCAATACGGATGTTCTTGGCTTCGGCAGAAGTCTCAGTGAATTCCTGCAACCCAGCCATCGCAAGGCACTGGTGCTGGGCACCGGCGGCGCTTCCAAAGCCATCTGTTACGTACTGCAGCAGCATAATATCGACTACCTCATTATTTCCCGCACACCATCCGCAGAAAACCAACGCAGTTATGAGCAGATAACTCCTGCTATCGTTGATGAGTATACGCTGATTGTGAATACCACGCCCGTGGGTATGTACCCCAAAGAAGACGCCTGGCCTGCATTACCTTATGAAGCCATGAGCGCAAAGCATTATCTCTATGACCTGGTGTATAACCCGGCCAGAACACAGTTCCTGCAAAGGGGAGAAGCGCAGGGCGCTGCCATCAAAAATGGAATGGATATGCTGGTGATCCAGGCGGAAGAGAGCTGGAGGATCTGGAATCAGAAATAATTCTTTCGCAGTGCCCAGTCGCTCGCGTCCCCGCGAGTGACGTCTATTCCGTCGCCTCCCGGCTACACGGTGTTCGCCGGAGGCGAACCAATATAAGTAACTCGCCAGCGGCGAGCTACTGGCCGCACGCTAAACTTTGTGGCCACCCCTGATTACTTTTCTAACTTTGCTTTTGCTTCAGCAGGAATAGCAGACACCTTCTTCTTCTCATAATCATAACAGACCATACCTGTTTTGGCTGCTGCCACCAGTACAGTTTTCCCCTCGGTTTCTTTTTCCAGCTTGTAATACAGATCGAAGGAGATCTTAGTGATATCTCCCGCTGCTACAGATACTTTCACTGCATCGCCATAATGCAGTTCCGCTTTGTACTCAATGCCAACATCCGCCATGATGAGGCCGGTGCCGGCAAAGTTCAGTTCTCCGTAACCCAGCTGGTGCAGGTATTGCACGCGGGCTTCATGGATGAGCGAAAGGATGGTGTCGTTTCCAACGTGGTTGCCGTAGTTGAGGTCTGTGATACGGACAGGTATAACCGAAGTAAATGCAAAATCAGTGGGGAGCTCAATCTTGATGCGTGGCATAGGTATTATTTATCCTGAAGAAGT
>NZ_JBQCGW010000192.1:0-54347 GCF_051955275.1 Pseudobacter sp.
GTTCAAAAACCCCCCCAAAGATTGGTTTTTAAAAAAATTGGTGTGGGGGTTTTATTTTTTTTTCCCCCCCCCCCCACTTTACTTTCGCAGTGCCCAGTCGCTCGCGTCCCCGCGAGTGACTTATATTCCGTCCCCTCCGGCCATACGGCGTTCGCCGGAGGCGAACAAATAGACGTCATTCGCCAGAGGCGAGCGACTGGGCACACTCCTTTCTGCGGGCACTGCGTAAGTAATCAGAATAAGTCGGGGTAATCGGAGATGATACCATCCACGCCCAGCGCTTTCAGCTTTTCAATTCCTTCCTTATCATTCACCGTCCAGGGAACGATCTTCATATTGCGCTGATGCGCTTCGTTCACCATTGCCTTGTTCACACTTCGGAAATGAGGGCTGTAGATAGTGGGAGTGAAGCCCAGCTCATCCAGTTGTTGCTGCATGCTGCGTTCGCTCTCGCCTTCCACCAGTGCAGCTGTCATCACTTTGGGATATCTGGCATGCATTACTTTCAGGGTACGGAAATCAAAGCTCTGGATGATCACGCGGTCCGCAATACCGGCCTTGTTGATCACGGCCATCAGCAGGTCAACAAATGCTTCGGGAGCGGGATGATAGATATTATCAGATGCTGGCTGGCATTTGGTTTCGATATTATAGAAAACCGCTTTACGGCCTTTTTGTTTTACGGCTGCTTCCACCTGTGCGATCACATCGCTGAGCAGGGGTTTGGTGGCGGCCAGTTTCTGTTGTTTGGGAAAACTCCGGTTGGGCTTGAGGCCTACATCAAAACGTTGCGTTTCAGCGTAGGTCATTTTGAAGATGTTCAGATCTTTCTCTTCTTCTTCGCTCACTGCATTTCCATCAGGTTTGGTAGTGATGGCGTGATTGAAAAATGGCTCGTGCGAGAGGATCACCTGGCTATCACTGGTGATCACTGCGTCCATTTCGAGGGTTGTAATATTTAGATCGAGGGCGTGCAGCATGGCGGGAATGGTATTCTCGGGCATGATGCCGCGGCAGCCACGATGGCCTTCAGCGTCGAATACAGGTAAATGCACGTTTGTTTTTTTCTGTGAAGCACAGCCTGCAGCCAGTACCAGGGCAACAGCGGCAAATATGTAAACGATCTTCTTCATATTCCAATGTTACAGGATAAAGCTGATCATCCATTTTTAAATAATTGTGAAGCGCGTTTCTCCATTTCTTCCGCAATGTATCGCGCACCGGCATGCCCCTGTTTCAGTTGCGCCACAATATTATGGTAGCTGGCTTCATCCCGGTTCTGGCTCAGTTTGAAGGTTCCATCCAGTTTAGTGACCTTTATTTCAAAACCGGCAATGGCTTTGGCCAGGGGTTTCACGTATTCTTCCTGTGAAAGGTTCTCGAATACGGAAGGCGAAGCAGGATCGTTCTCAAAAAGATTCTGCGTATCGCGGAGAATTTCTATGAGTGTGTCTGCGTCTGTGAATTCCATGATGCCATGGGCCTGTACCGAAATATAGTTCCAGGTGCCGCCGGAGCGTTGGTTGCTGTACCAGCTTGGGCTCACGTAGGTATGTGGGCTGGTGAAAAGCGCCAGTACACGTGGGTTCTGTTCGAATGCTTTGTGGTGATCGGTCTTGCGCATGATATGACCGAGAAGGGAAATGACATCCCCGTGCTGCCTGATCAGTAACGGTACCTGGGTTGCTACGGGCGTACCACCGGCATCGTTGCCGATCAGGGTTGCAAAGGCATGTTGTTCCATGAAGGTCCGCAGTATGGCGGGATCCTTTTCTGCATATTCGGATAGGTTGTACATCAGTTCTAATGCTTCTTACGTTGTCCGGGCGCATAGGGCTTTGCCGATTGCGAGCCGGTGATCTTCTTTGCCTGACCTGGCGGAAGAGGTTTTGATTGAACCACTACCGTTCTATGCGTTGTACAGGAAGGAGCTGCCAGCACTACGATGAACAGGCATAATAAAGAAAGAATCCATAGTTTCATAGCAGGATATTTAAGTGAGTAATCTATTCGATCACTTCCACAACCCTGGTAGCGGCGAGGTTGGCATTGCGCATCGCGATACTGCGGATGGCATTTGCTGCAAACTCCATGAAGGCCCTCTTGGTGATCTCATCATTGCTGACCATGATAGGCACTCCATTGTCGCCACCCTCGCGGATGCTTTGCACCAGCGGGATCTGGCCGAGGAAGGGAATATCATACTCCTCTGCAAGCTTCTTGCCACCCTCCTTGCCGAAGATGTAATATTTATTATCAGGCAGTTCTGCCGGGGTGAAATAGCTCATATTCTCCACCAGTCCGATGATGGGCACTTTGATCTGTGCCTGTCCGAACATGGCGATCCCTTTCTTGGCATCTGCCAGGGCCACTTCCTGCGGCGTGGTAACCACCACTACGCCGGTAACGGGCACGGTCTGCATGAGGGTGAGGTGGATATCACCGGTTCCGGGGGGCATATCGATCACCAGGTAGTCCAGTTCATCCCATTCAACATCGGTTGCAAACTGACGGATGGCGCTGCTGGCCATGGGGCCGCGCCAAACCACGGCATTCTTTTCGTCTACCAGCAGTCCGATGCTCATGAGGCGGATACCGTGTTTTTCCAGGGGAACGATCATTCCGTTTTCTCTGCCCGGTACGCTGCGCATCATGGGGCGTTGTCCTCGCACACCAAACATGATGGGAACGCTTGGGCCGTAAATATCGGCGTCCATCAGACCAACGGAGGCTCCGCTGCTGGCGATAGCAAGCGCCAGGTTGGCAGCAACAGTGCTCTTACCCACACCACCTTTTCCACTCACTACTGCGATGATATTTTTCACTTTCGGAAGTACTGCATTTGTGTCTTTGCGCGTACTGCTGGTATTGGCAGTAAAATTGACGGTAACCACTGCTTCCTTGTTCACCAGCAGTTTCACAGCATTTATGCAGGCATTACGGATGAGGTCTTTCATGGGGCAGGCCGGAGTTGTGAGCACTACGGTAAAGGAAACTTTATTCCCGTCGATTGAAATATCCTTTACCATGTTAAGTGTCACAATGTCTTTACCAAGATCAGGCTCCTGTACGTTGCTCAATGCCTGCAATATTTTCTCCGGGGTCATTACGTCTAGTTATTTTGTTAAAAGAATCAATTGGCTGCAAAATTAACCATTAACATGGGTATTTTGTTGACTCTATTTTACTCATTGTCTGTATATTTGAACCGCATGAAAAGACATTTACTAATCCTGTTGGTAGTCAGCATTATCGCTCCTTTTGCGGCAAAGGCCCAATTTGAGAAACTGAAAGATTCCGTAGTTCAGTTATATGGAATTGTGATGACGGCCGACAGTCTGAAAGGTATCCCTTCCGTGAGTATTGTAGTAAAAGGTCAGAACCGTGGTACCGTGAGTAACGACCAGGGTGTGTTTTCGATTGTGGTGATGAAAGGCGACCAGATCGAGTTTTCATCCATCGGCTATAAGGCCAAACTGGTGGATATTCCCCGTAATATCGAAGGCAACCAGTACAGCATGATCCAGTTGCTGGTGATCGATGCCGATTATCTTCCTGTAACTATTATCAAGCCCCGTCCTACCAAAGAGCAGTTTGAAAGGGACTTTGTGAATATCGATATTCCGGCAGATGCCTACGAGATAGCTCGTCAGAACAATGATGAAACAAAGCGCCGGATCCTGGCCAAGGCCCTCCCTTCGGATGGCCGTGAAGCCACTAATATGACACTCCGCAACAATGCCAGCCGTTATTATTATTACGGTCAGGCCCCACCCCAGAATATCTTCAATCCCTTTGCCTGGTCTGAATTTGTGAATGCCTGGAAAAGAGGAGATTTCAAAAACAAATAACTGTTAGTTTTTCGGTTATATTTGCCCCGCTTGTACTTAACAGCATATTAAAAAAACAGTTATGTCTCTACAACAGGTAGCCGTCATAGGCGCGGGCACTATGGGCAATGGCATTGCGCACGTATTTGCGCAAGGTGGTTTTAAAGTGAACCTCATTGATGTAAATCAGGCCCAGCTTGAAAAAGCATTACAGACAATCGGAAAGAACTTCGACCGTCAGATAGCCAAAGGCAGCGCTACTGAGGAGCAGAAGAGCGAAGCCCTGGGCAGGATCGTTACTTTCAATGACCTCTCAGCAGGTGTTGTCAAAGCCGAACTGGTAGTGGAAGCCGCTACCGAGAACGTGGATCTAAAACTTAAGATCTTCAAACAGCTGGATGAATGCGCCCACCCGGACGCGATCCTGGCCACCAATACTTCTTCCATTTCCATCACTAAGATCGCTGCGGTTACAAAAAGGCCGAAGAAAGTGATCGGCATGCACTTCATGAATCCCGTGCCGGTGATGAAGCTGGTGGAGATCATCAATGGATATGCCACTGAAGCATCCGTTACAGAGCTGATCGTAGCCCTGAGCAAGCAACTGGGCAAGGTTCCCTGCGTGGTGAACGATTATCCCGGTTTTATTGCCAACCGCATTCTGATGCCGATGATCAACGAAGCCATCTACAGCCTGTATGAAGGTGTAGCCGGTGTGGAAGAGATCGATACGGTGATGAAGCTCGGTATGGCGCATCCTATGGGACCATTGCAACTGGCGGATTTCATTGGACTGGACGTATGTTACTCCATTCTCAATGTACTGCACGATGGCTTCGGCAACCCCAAGTATGCCCCCTGCCCCCTACTCACCAATATGGTCACAGCCGGATACCTCGGCGCCAAGACAGGTGAAGGTTTCTACAAATACACGGCAGGCAGTAAAGACCTGGTGGTGAGCGACCGGTTCAAAAAATAAAAGCAATTCATACCATTAGGAACGGGCGCCCAAATGTTAAATCTGGAGCGCCCGTTTCGTTTTATGATGGAATTCCGGAAAAAGATCTTTTCTTTGTTCTGCTGAATTGATCAGCCAGGATCCGCAAGGGATCTATTTTTTAGCGCCTATACTTTGTATTACAAAGCGCTTTTCAACAAAGAAAGCATTAAAAGAAAGAATATGACCAACGAAAAGTTCTCACTCCGTGCGCGGACAGACAGTTTTGGTTATGCCTTCAAAGGGTTGCGCAATCTCCTGCGGTATGAGCACAATGCGCGGGTGCACCTGGTAGCTACGGTAGTGGTGGCCATAGCTGGTTTCCTGTTGGAGATACAGTCCTGGGAATGGGTGGTGATTTGTTTTGCCATGGGTTTTGTATGGGTGACCGAGATCCTGAATACCTGCATAGAGCGGATCATGGATTATTTATCTACGGAACAGGATCCCCGGATAGGGGTGATCAAAGACCTGGCGGCCGGGGCTGTACTGGTATCGGCTGTAACGGCGGTAGTAGCCGGCGCAATTGTTTTCATTCCTAAAATCATTGAATTATTATGAGCACCAATATAACGGCCATCAATATCCGGCCTGCAGTAAGCAACCGGGAAATTGATAAAACGCTCGTCCTGTCTGTACTGTTCAGTGTGGCGCTGATCATGGCCAGGATGGTTTATACGGGAACACTCACTTATGTATTCCTGATCTGGAATATTTTCCTGGGCGCACTCCCTTATTTTATTACACGCACCATCAGTAAGAACCCGGCGTTGACGGCCAGCCGGTTCAGGTTCATTCTTGTGTTCCTGCTCTGGTTGTTCTGGATGCCTAACTCGTTTTATATTATCACCGACCTTTTCCATCTGGGCAGTACCCCCAATATGCCACGCTGGTATGATCTGGCGCTGATCCTGAGCTGTGCCTGGAATGGATTGCTGCTGGGTGTGCTGAGTGTAAGACAGATGGAGAAGATCCTTCAGGAGCGTGCACCAAAGATCAGTGGTTGGTGGTTTATCGTGCCTGTGATGTTCCTCAATGCCTGGGGCGTATATATCGGAAGATTTCTCCGTTTCAATACCTGGGACATTGTGAGCAATCCCTTTGTATTGATGGCTGATATACTGGATATGCTGGTGCATCCTGTGGAAAACAGGTATGCCTGGGGAATGGTATTGTGTTATTCAGTGATGATGGGAATCATGTATTTGACCTTGAAGCAACTGAGCAGGGCGATCAGGTAACTAACTATTCTTCTTCACTTCCACGCCCCTGATATCCCCGAACCGGTACAATGCCTCTTCGAGCCTGGCTTTCGGCACACCGATCACCAGTTTGCAGAACAGCATGGCCTCCTGTTCTATCACGGTGCAGTTGAGTTGTTTTACGATCATCATCACGTCATTCATCATCGTATAATCAAACGTGAGCGTGTAATTGGCTTCGATGGCTTTCTGAATGAAGGGTGTTACCTGCAGCACCATGGAAGCCGCGCTTTTGTAAGCATTGATCAGGCCGGGTACGCCCAGCAAGGTTCCACCGAAGTACCGCACTACAATGATGAGCGTATCTGTGATCTGTTTGCTGTCGATCTGCCCGAGGATCGGCTTACCGGCCGTGCCGGAGGGTTCGCCGTCATCGCTGACGCGATAGGTATTTTTATCAGTGCCAAGCCGGTAGGCAAAACAATGGTGAGTGGCTTTGGGATGATCTTTCTTTACATCTTCAAGCCTTTTTTTGAAGTCATCTACCGAGGCTATCGGGAATGCATAAGCGACGAATTTACTTCCGCGGTCTTTGAATTCCGCGATGCCTGATTTCTCGATGGTGCTATAAAAATCTTGCTCAGTCATTGTTGTCATAATGAAGCCAGCGGTCTTGAAAAGACCTGAATTAAATCTGTTTGAATTTGTTCTGTTACCACTTCATCCGCCATCAGCAGCCTGGGCGCGGGTAACCCGGTACCTGCTGTGAGCGCGGTGTTGGTGATGATCCGGGCCTCGTCCCAGTACCCTGCATCGATAAAGGATTGCAGCAGTACAGCTCCACCTTCCACCAGTACGCTATTGATGCGCAGCTGGTAAAGTGATTGCAGGATCTGAGGCACCAGGTCTTGTTTCCTGTTGATCTGCACATACCTGATACCGTGTTCTTCGGCATTTTTACTGGCATTGAACACGATGGTCTTTGCCCCACCGTTGAACAGTTGCAGGGTGTCCGGCAATCGCAGGTCAAGGTCAAGTACCAGCCTGATGGGATCGGGCCCGGTCCAGAGGCGGGCATTGAGTTGAGGGTCATCCTGCAGTGCAGTATTGGTGCCAACCAGGATACCGGCTTCTTCCGAGCGCCAGCGATGTACAGAACGGTTGGTGAGCTCCGAGCTGATCAACAGTCTTTCTCCGGGAATGCCTGAAATGAAACCATCGGCTGTCTGCGCCCACTTGAGGGTCACATAAGGCCTGAAGGCGGTATGGTAAGTAAAGAATCTCTTGTTGAGGGCGCGGGCATCTTCTTCACAAACACCTACGATCACATCGATGCCGGCGGCGCGCATTTTTTCGATGCCTTTTCCATCCACTTCGGGAAAGGGATCGCGGCAGCCCACCACTACCCGCTGTATTTGGTGTTTGATGAGCAGATCGGCGCAGGGTGGGGTTTTCCCGAAATGCGCACAGGGTTCCAGGCTCACGTATATCACCGACTGGCTGATGAATGTCCTGTCTTCTTCCTTTACGGAATTGATGCAGTTCACCTCCGCATGTGGCTGCCCATATTGTTGGTGGTAACCTTCCCCGATGATGCGTCCCTGGTGCACCAGCACAGCGCCAACCATGGGATTGGGCGCAACATGCCCTGCACCCAGAACGGCCAGTTCGAGGCAGCGCCGCATGAATGGTTCATGCACCAGTATGGATGGATCGCCAAGGTTCAACATCAAAAATTAAGGGGGATGATTGGATGATGCGTGCAAATATAACGGTTTCCGCTCATGCGGGGTGCAGCGGTTCGCCTCCGGCGAACACTGTGTCGCCGGGAGGCGACGAAATAAAAGTCACTCGCCGGGAGGCGAGCGGCTGCGCACACCCTAACTTTGTTCCATGACCATACAGGAGGCCAGGCAATCACTGCAAACAAAACTCAGCACCATCTACGATCCCCGCGAAGCGGCCAATATCACTGACTGGGTACTGGAATCGCTGACCGGTCTGGGCAGGAGCGCCAGGCTGGTGAAGGCCCATGAACCTTTGAACGCAGAGCAGGAGGGCCGTTTAATGGACTATATTCCCGATCTGCTGCGCCACCGGCCTGTTCAGTATGTACTGGAGGAAGCCTGGTTCCATGGCTTACGCTTCTATGTAAACGAAAATGTGCTGATCCCCCGCCCTGAAACGGAGGAACTGGTGGAGTGGATCATTGAAGAGCACAAAGATACTGAGGCCCTCACTATCCTGGATATCGGCACGGGCAGCGGCTGTATTCCCATCTCACTGAAAAAAGCATTGCCGCAGGCCACAGTATATAGTTGTGATGTGAGCGAAGGCGCACTGGAAGTGGCGCGCAGAAACGCGAAAGACCTGGATGCGGCTATCCATTTTCTGCAGCAGGATATCCTGTACCAGGAGCTTTGGTCAACACTTCCAGGCGTTGATATCATCGTTTCCAACCCACCTTATATCCCGGAAAAAGATAAATCCACCATGCACGCCAACGTGCTGGAACATGAGCCCCATCTTGCCCTCTTTGTGAGCAACAACGATCCACTGACTTTCTACGAAGCGATCGCCAACCTGGCTTTACAGAAACTGAATGATAACGGTGCCGTATATGCGGAGATCCATGAAGACCTGGGATCCGCCACCCTGGCGCTCTTTCAGGAAAAAGGTTTCGGCAGGGCGGCGGTCAGGAAAGATATGCAGAATAAAGAGCGGATGATAAAAGCAGCAGAGCTTACTTCACGTTAGCCACTGTTTTGGCGCCTGACTTCGAGGCAAGGCGCATGATCCGGAAAACCTCCCCGAAATACGCAGAAGTATCGGCATTGATCACCACTACGGGTGTATCCACATGCGTTTTGAACTTCATGATCTCGGCCTTCACCACGGTATCGATCAGCAGGGGGTCGATCATCTTCGTGCCCAGGAAATACTGCTGGTTCTTATCGATGCTGACGGTGATATGCTGTTTTGCCTTGGTGTCTTTGGTGCCTTTGGGATTGTTTACCTTAACGATATTCGGATTGGCGATAGTAGATACGATCAGGAAGAAGAACAGCAGGATGAACAGGATATCGTTCAACGCTCCCGCATGTAATTCCTGGTGTTGTCGTAATCTTCTTCTAACATTCATGAGCTGTTGTTTTTTCAGTCAGCATTAGCGCGTAGGCTCCTGCAAAATATCGATGAACTCCGCACTGGAGGATTCCATCCTGTTCACATTTTTGTCTATCTGCGCATTCAGGAAATTGTATCCCACATACGCGAGCAGACCAATGATCAGACCGGAAGCCGAAGTGATCATCTTGGTGTAGATCCCCCCTGCGATCTGGGCAGGAGTGAAATCACCGGATGCATTGATATTGTAGAACAACTGCAACATACCGAAGATGGTTCCAAGGAACCCGAACATCGGTGCGATACCGTATACGAGTGATAAAACAGACAGGTTCTTCTCCATTTTGTACACTTCCAGTTTACCCACGTTCTCCATGCTTTTTTCGATGGCGTCGATGGGTTTACCGATGCGCTGCAATCCTTTGTCGATCATCCTGGCCACAGGGTTGGGTGTATTCTTCGCGAGTGAACGCGCAGCCTGCACGTTACCACTGAGGATATTGTCGCGGATGATGTTCATGAAATTGGGATCGATATTGCTGGCTTTGCGAATGGAAATCAGACGCTCAAAAAAGAAGAAGATGGCCAGTACGAACAATAAAGCGAGCGGGAGCATCAGCGGCCCACCCTTGGTGAGCATGTCCATCACATTCATTGATTGAGAGGCTTCGGTAACTGCGCCCACAGCCTTATTCACCGTGTCAGCAGCAGGCCCGATCTGTAAGAAGAACCAGTTCATCCAGTTTTAATTTAGCTGTAAATGTAAACAAATGCGTGCCTAAAACGATTGCACCCGTTTATATATTTCTTAAAAGATTGTTATGATCTACTGATTGGATCCGCCTTTCATCTGCAGCATGCCCATGATCTGTCCCATGGTTTTCTGCATGCCTTCGCTGCTGCCATCGAGGAAGATGATATTGCCTTTGCCTACTTCAGCAAAGTTCTTGATGGCTTCCGTCCACATACTGAAGAGGATCACATTGGTATCCAGGTTGGCCTGCTTCATCTGTTCGGCAGCCTGGCTCATACCCTTGGCCACTTCTTCACGGAACAGTGCCACACCCTGGCCACGCAGCTGTGCAGCCTGTCTTTCAGCTTCAGCAGCGATCTTGATGGCGTTACCCTCAGCCTCAGCCGATTTTGTTTTAGTGATCAGCAATGCCTGTCCTTCATTCTCAGCGGCTGCTTTCAGGTTATTACTGGCTACCACCTTGCTCATGGAATCAAGGATCACTTTATCGAATGTGATATCGTTGATCTGCAGGTCGAGCAGGTGATAACCCCATTCTTCCAGCAGGTGATCGATCTGTTCTTTTACGTATTCAACGATCTCCTTGCGCAGTCCCAGGATCTCCGCCTGGCGCTTGGTTGCAACAAAAGAACGGATAGTCCCTTCGATGGTGCGCGTGAGGGCCTGCATCAGATCGCGCTCACTGAGGAATTTGAATGCCACTTTCTTGATGGTTTCCTCATCGTCATTCTGCACGGCATACAACAGCATGCTCTTGAAATATACGTTGGCCTGATCGGCAGTCACGGCCTGGAATTCCATTTCAACGGAACGGTTCTGAACACTCACCTTACGGGTGATCTGCTCAAGGAAAGGAATCAGGAGGTTAAGACCGGGCCTGATCACGCGGCGGTATTTACCGAACATGGTGATCACACCTACATAACCCTGGTTAATGGTTTTCAGCCCGGTGAAAACGAGCAGTATAAGCAGAATTACCCACCAGTACTGCACAAGGAATAGTTGCATAAGGGAAAATTTGTGCCAAAATACAGTTTTTTGATCACAGAAAGGAGTGGGTGGGTATCTTTGGAATAACTCAAGCGGCTATGGAGAATCAGCTAGACCTCATCATTATCGGCGGAGGCCCTATCGGGCTTGCCTGTGCGTTGGAAGCGGCTAAGGCAGGGCTGGATTACTGCATTCTCGAAAAGGGATGCCTGGTGAATTCACTGTACAATTATCCCAGTAATATGACCTTCTTCTCCACTTCCGAGAAGATCGAGATCGGAGGCATTCCCTTTGTTTCCAATAATGTGAAGCCTACCAGGCCCGAAGCACTGGAGTATTACCGCCGTGTGGCCACTTCCAACCAGCTGAAGATCCGCCTCCAGGAAAAAGTAACGGCCATCACCCGGGGAGAGAACGGTTATTCCGTTACCAGCTCAAAGGGCATTTATCATTGCCGCTTCATCATCCTCGCCACCGGATTTTACGATATCCCCGTGCTGATGCATGTTCCCGGCGAATCCCTGCCCAAGGTGACACACTATTACAAGGACCCGCATTTCTACGCCATGCAGCAGGTGGCCGTGGTTGGCGCCAACAATTCTGCCGTGGATGCTGCCCTGGAAACCTATCGCAAAGGCGCAACGGTAACCATGATCATACGGGAAGATATGATCGGCAAACGCGTGAAATACTGGGTGAAACCGGATATCGAGAACCGGATCAAAGAGGGAACCATCAAAGCTTATTTCAATTCCACCCTGAAAGAAGTCAGGGAAACGGAGATCGATATACAAACCCCGGATGGAGTTGTGACCATCCCCAATGATTATGTGATCGCCATGACCGGCTACCAGCCCGACTTTCAGCTGCTGAAGCAAAGCGGCGTAACACTCTCGGAAGATGCCATGCTGCAACCGGCTTATAATGCGGATACTATGGAATCGAATATGCCGGGCCTTTACCTGGCAGGCGTTGTATGCGGCGGCATGAACACGCATGTATGGTTCATTGAAAATTCGCGTGTGCATGCCAGTAAGATCATAGCCGATATCGAAACTAAGCGTTCTCTTCCCAGATAGCAGCCAGGTGAACGGTCATTTCAACCGCCTTCTGCATGTCCTGTACACTCACATACTCGTGCTTGCCGTGAAAAGCCATTTCACCGGTGAAAAGGTTCGGACAGGGAAGCCCCATAAAGCTCAGTCTTGACCCATCTGTTCCTCCCCTTGCACTGCTGGCAATCACTTCCATGCCGGCGCGCACTACTGCCTGTTTTGCATATTCAGCCACTTCAGGATGCTGATCCAGTACTTCTTTCATATTACGGTACTGCTCACGTACCTGTACATCCACCTTTGAGCCGGGAAAACGTTGTAAGGCAGACTCAGCTTTGTCGCGCAGATAATCCGCATAAGCGGCCAGTTTATTGGTGTAGAAATCGCGCAGGATGAATTCCACCGTTACCTTTTCACCTATCCCTTCGATATGCACAGGGTGCACGAAGCCGTAACGGCCATCAGTTGTTTCGGGGCTCAGTTCATCTTTGGGGAGGCTGTCAATGAATGCTGAAGCCACTTTGATGGCATTCACCAGTTTATCTTTTCCATATCCCGGATGGGCGCTGATACCATGAAATGTAAAAGTGATGGCATCCGCGGAAAAGGTTTCATCTTCCACCACACCACGTTCACCTGCATCCAATGTATAACCGAACTTTGCGCCGAGTTTCTGAATATCCACATTATCCACTCCCCTGCCGATCTCCTCATCTGTGGTGAACAGGATGCGGATGGCACCATGCTTTACCTCAGGATGTGTTACCAGGTAATTGGCCATATCCATGATGATGGCCACACCGGCTTTATCGTCGGCTCCCAGCAGGGTGGTCCCGGAGGCGGTGATGATATCCTCTCCGATCTTTTCAGCAAGATAGGGATGCTCTGCAGTGGTGATCACCTGTGTGGGATCATCGGGCAGCACGATGTCTGCGCCGGTATAATTCTCATGAACGATGGGCTTTACATTGGCCCCTGTGCAGTCCGGTGCTGTATCCACATGGGAACAGAAACAGATCACAGGAACGTCTTTCTCCGTGTTGGAAGGAATGGTAGCGTATACATAACCGTAGGGGTCCACTGCTGCATCGGTAATGCCCATGGCCTGCAGTTCCTTTGCCAGCAGGCGGCTCAGCGTGAATTGCTTTTCCGTGCTGGGAGAAGTTTTTGAATGCGGGTCGCTCTGGGTATCGATGGTTACATAGTGCAGGAATTTTTCCCGAACGGTAAATGAATACTTATCGAACATGGAATTGTATTTTTGGCAAGATATATAATTACTGACAGATGAAGGAACGATTACCCGCTATTGGCGGTGCCTGGACCAGGGTGCTGCTTTTCCTGATCGCTTATATTGTTTGTGTGGTGGCCATGAGCATTGCCGCGGTAACGCTGATCCTTCCGGGCGTGCTGAAAATGACGCTCAATGTCAATACCATGCTGGTGCTGATCAGTTTCAGTTCATTGATCAGTGTTGCGCTGGTAGCGGTTTTCAGGCGGTATGCAGACAGGCGTTCGATCCTCAGCCTGGGCTTGCTTCCTTTTTCGAAAGACGGTTATATCGGACTGCTGCTCTCCATGGCCCTGCTCGGTTGCGGCACCCTGTTATTGTATTTTAATGGAAACCTCCACTGGCTCGATTATTCATTCGATGCCGGTCCTTTCTTTATAGCACTCCCTGTACTGATCCTGGCTGTTTTTGCAGAAGAGCTGGTATTCCGTGGTTATATACTGGGTAACCTGCTGGAAGCCGGCAACAAGTGGTATGCCTTGCTGGTATCGGCAATATTATTTGCGCTGGCGCATATCAGTAATACCGGCATCAATGGAGTATCCATGCTGAACCTGGTGCTGGCGGGCGTATTGCTTGGCTTGAATTATATCTACACAAGAAACCTGTGGTTTGGGATCTTATTCCATTTCGGATGGAATTTCTTTCAGGGACCAGTATTAGGGTATGAAGTGAGCGGACTGCGGCTGCCGCAGATCCTGGAGCTTGAAATGAGTGGCAATCCTTTGCTGACCGGTGCTGCGTTTGGGTTTGAAGGATCGCTGATAGCAACCATGTTATTACTTACAGCGATCCTCCTGATGTATCTGGCCTTCGAAAAAAGGAAGGCGGCGGCAGTGTAAATTTCTTTTTTATTTCTTCTTTTTGGTGACTGCTTTTTTAGGAGCATTGGCTTTGGCCCTGGCTTCCGCTTCAGCGCGTTCTTTGCTGGCCAGTTCTGCGGCTTCCACATCTTCATACACCACCCTGTATTCAGGAATGGCCAGGGTGCCGAAGATATCCGGGAAGATGTAAATGATATTCTTTTCTGAATTCTGACCGGCATCCACAAACTTCCAGGTTTCGCCTTCGTCTTTGGATTGTCCTACCAGGTAGGAATAAATGCGGCATTTTCTTTCTTCCATCTTTGTATACCGGACTTTTTCCAGTACGCACTGCCATTCATCGGTGCCCTTGTTCATGAGGGTTACCATGGTCACCTGCTCGGGCCTGTCTGTTTCCTTGTTGGGCTCATTGTGATAGTACAGTGTTTTGAAATGCTCCTTGTACTGGTCTTTCCCCCCGTAATACTTGATGGCTGAATAATTGGTCAGTTGAATGAAAGGTTCCCAGTTCTCGTAGAAGTAAGAACGCACCATGCTGTCTGCATAGAATTTTGCGTTGCGGGCAATAGTGACTGTGTCCTGGGAAAATGCGGCGGACGTGGTGAAGCATATGCACAAAGCGATGCTCAGCTTTTTAAGGGCTTTCATAGGGATTAATTCTTTGGTGCCAAAGTATAAAAAAACCCGGTATTTGTCAATACCGGGTTTTTACTATGATTTATTGCAGCATTCCACAAAGATGCTTAGGGCATAATGATGCGGGAAGCGCCACCACCGATCTCTACGAGTTCGATATCGAAGATGAGGTCCTGACCAGCCAGCGGATGGTTGGCATCCAGGGTAACCACGTCAGCAGCAACACCTGTAATTACAACAGGGATCACTTGTCCGGCACCGTTAGTCATATTCAGGTGCATGCCTACTTCTGGTTTCATATCAGGCGGAAAATTAGCGATCGGAAACTCAACGATCATTCCCGGATCTTTTGGACCATAAGCCTGTTCAACCGGAATATTGATAGTTTTCTTTTCACCGATGCTCATCCCTTCAACTCCCTGGTCGAACCCGGCAATCACTGATCCGGTACCTACCTCGAACTCCAATGGCTCCCTTCCTTCTGAAGAGTCGAAAGTGGTTCCATCGGTCAAACGTCCATGGTAATGCACTTTTACAGTATCGCCGCTTTTAGCTTGTTGCATAACAGTATTTTTTTAAAGGTATAGCTACAAAGTAACAGGAAATCCCGGGCCTTGCCAAATCAGAATTAGCCGGCATTTCAGGCTGTATAATGGCAGCTGCACCGGCGGTTTGGCCTATATTTGAGGCCGGAATCTGAAATCAGAATTATATGAAAAGATTAGTCTGGGCCCTGCTGGCCGGAGTTATCGCCACCAGCGGTTATGCCTGTGCCAACAGGAAAGCAGCAGGAAAATATGGTTATACCAGCTATCCTCCGCTTTCAGCCCTGAGTGAGGATACACCACAAACGGGGGCCGACAGGCTGGAGGAATTCCTGCCATTGCTGAAAGGTAAACGCATCGCTGTTTTCGCCAATCATACTTCCATGGTCGGTGGGCAGAACCTGGTGGACACCCTGCACAAACGCGGCATTACCATCTCTGTAGTGTTCGGGCCGGAACATGGCTTCCGGGGTACTGCCGATGCGGGGGAGAAAGTGAGCAATTACACAGACAGGGCCACCGGCATTCCCGTGGTATCGTTATATGGTTCCAAAAGAAGACCTTCGGCAGAAGACCTTAAGAACGTAGACCTGATGATCTTCGATATTCAGGACGTGGGTACAAGGTTCTACACTTATATCTCTTCCCTGGAAGAATATATGATCGCGGCATTTGAGAATCAAAAGCCCCTGTTGATACTTGACAGGCCCAATCCCAATGCCTTTTATGTAGATGGTCCCGTACTGGATACTGCCTTCCGTTCTTTTGTGGGCATGCAGCCTGTACCGATCGTGTACGGAATGACCATCGGAGAATATGCACTGATGCTGATTGGAGAAAAATGGCTGAAAGGGAATTTCACACTGAAAAACCTGCTTGTTTACCAACTGCTTGGTCAGGATAATATCAGACTTTTTGAGCACAATAAGAATCCGAAGAAAATGATGATCGTTCCCTGCTCCGGGTACAATCATTCCGTGAAATATGAGCTGCCGGTAAAACCCTCTCCCAACCTGCCTGATATTAATAGCATCTACTGCTATCCCAGTACCTGCTTTTTTGAAGGCACCGTACTGAGCGAGGGCCGGGGAACGGAAATGCCATTCCGTACATTCGGCCATCCTTCACTGCCCAAAACACTTTTCAGCTTTACACCACGCAGTATGCCAGGTGCCACCAGCCCCAAGTTGAAAGATCAGCTTTGTTATGGATGGAAGCTCGATGGCACAAATGAAGAGATATTGGAGAAAGTCGATAACAGGATCCAACTGCAATGGTTACTCGAAGCATACAGGCAGTTTCCGCAGAAGGATTCCTTCTTTCTGACCAATGGAAATTTCTTCAACAAACTGGCGGGCAATGCCGACCTGCAACGCCAGTTGAAAGAAGGCAAATCCGAAGCTGAGATCCGCGCCAGCTGGGAACCGGCACTTACAACATTCAAAGCCATCCGTAAAAAATACCTGTTGTACCAGGATTTCTGATCTTAAAATATTTTCATGAGCAAATCATTCAAAGACCTCCGCATCGTATTCATGGGCACCCCGGAATTTGCCGTAGCCTCACTGGATGCGCTGGTGCAGGCAGGAGGCAATATTGTGGGAGTAGTTACTGCGCCTGATAAACCAGCAGGCCGCGGTATGAAACTCACTGAAAGCGCTGTTAAAAAATATGCAGCTGAAAGAGGGCTCAATATCCTCCAGCCGGAAAAGCTCCGCGATCCGCAGTTCATAGAGGCGCTTCGGGCGTTGCAGGCAGACATACAGATCGTAGTGGCATTCCGTATGCTGCCGGAGATGGTCTGGGATATGCCGCCGATGGGCACGCTCAACCTGCACGGATCATTGCTGCCTCAGTACCGTGGGGCAGCCCCTATCAACTGGGCCGTGATCAACGGAGAAAAATATACCGGTGTTACCACTTTCCAGTTACAGCATGCTATCGATACTGGTAATATCCTGCTGCAGGAGAAATTCGCGATCAGTGAAACAGATACTGCAGGGGATGTGCATGATACCATGAAAAATATCGGAGCGGAAGTATTGGTCCGCACAGTGCAGCAACTTGCGGAAGGCAGTATCCGCCCTGTTCCACAGGCAGAAGCGGCGGGAGACGTGGAACTGAAACATGCTCCTAAAATATTTACGGAAACGCAGAAAATCGAGTGGACGTTACCGGTAGACCAGGTGTATAACCTGATCCGTGGATTAGCTCCCTACCCTGCTGCTTTTACGTACCTGCAGGATAAAACGCTGAAAATCTTCCAGGCAAAGAAAGAGCATGAAGCGCCTTCGATTGAGCCGGGATCAGTACTGACAGATCACAAGACCTTTTTGAAATTCGCGGCAAAGGATGGTTATATCCATGTGCTGGAATTGCAGCTGGAGGGGAAAAAGAGGATGATGGTGGAGGATTTCCTGAGAGGGTTCAGGTTTTGATCAATACTCCACATTCACGTAGAACTTTCCGATAGTGGCGCCCAGCTCAGATGCTGCGGCGTCGCTGATACGGATGTTCAGCCCGATATTCTCTTTCATTTCTGGCATTTGTCCCAGTACTTTGGCGTATACGGATTTATTGGTGCTGGAGAAAGTTACTTTGATGATTGTTCCTACCGGCACATTGTTCATCAGCGCATAGTATTTACCATCTTTCCATCCGCTATTGCTGCGGAAGATAGCGGCATTACCGGCAGTTCCTTTATCTGATCCTTTGAAATCCCTTTTGAAATAACCGCCTTTGAAACTGGCGGGTGAACTGGTATTGGGAGCGGGCTCGGTGGCCACGGGAGTAACAGGTTTGGGCTCTTCCTTCACTTCTGCTGGTTTGGGAGCAGGCTGTACCACAGGCTCAACAGGTTTGCTGGCCGGAGGATTGGTGACAGCCACATCTTTTGCAGGTGTTGTAGCTGGCTGGTTTGCCGGTGGAGTTGTTGTTTGAGCTACAGGAGCAGGCGCTGCGCCGGTCACCGGTTTATTGGTAGCGATGGCTGTCAGCGGGCTTTGTCCTGTTTTCACTTTCAGGTATCCCACAATCAGTTTCATACCGGCTTTGAGCTGATCATTGGTTACATTGTTCCATTTCTCCAGGTTGGGGATAGGAACTTTATTATGACCGATGGAAATACGGTACATCCATTCTTTGTCCTGCACCACATAATGCACGGGCACCAGCACTTCATCAGCAGCTTTGGACCCATCCAGGCTATAGTTCATATCAGTCAAAGGCACTTTCAGGGTCTGACCGATAGCCAGCGGTTTCTCCAGTTGCAACCCGTTGAAAGGCGCCATTTCTTTAGGGCTCTGGTTATAGATCCTGCCTACACTGTACCAGTTCTCTTTGGCAGCCACCTTATGGGTAAGGTACAGCTGCGGCGTAGCGCCCTGCACTATCAGCGGGCTCTGAGCAGACACGAATTGAACCAATAAAAGACCACAGATCAAAAGAATTCGGCTGATGCTTGTCATAGCTTGCTTGTTTCGTAACCGTGCAAATGTAGAATATTTTAATTGCTTCCGCTTTTCAGGATTCTCCAGTTGGATGGATAATAATTGTTTACCCTGTTCGGCAGGACTTTCACCCAGCCTAACGGCAGATTTTCATATTTTACCAATGCCCATCCGGTGGGAGCGTCCTGTAAAATAACTTGTTCCTTTCTCAAATATTGCAGGGCATCTTCCTTTTTTAACGATACCGCAACAGTTGAAGTCTTCAGCAGCGTGCTCAATGCCAGTGCATGGTCCGGCACCAGTTGCTGCCCCGCCAGTTTACCGATGGTAACACCAGCATGGCGGATATATAAATGATCAGCAACCACCAGCAATTCCTGTTCCAATAATGCCGGGAATGCGAGTAACTGTTCCTGCTGTTTCCAGATGCTAACGTCTGCACCGGGCTTCAGCCAGGGCATCACGGCCGCGGTCTCTGCTTTGGATGCTTTCTGTAATTTGGGTTTCTTCGACGGGCGGTAATGGAAATCGCCCCCATCCTTTTTCCGGAAAGCGGCCAGGAAAAATCCTTCGCCCTTTACCTGATCAGGAAAGAAGCGGTAACCATATCCCCTGCGTTCCGGCGATTGCACTTCAACGATCCCCCATTCTTTCTGTAACTGCAGCGGCAGGGAATCCAGTTCAAAGTTCTGCAGGAGCCAGTCGAGGATCTGCTCGTCTTCTTCTTTGGAATAAGAACAGGTTGAATAGATCAGGGTGCCTCCGTCGGCAAGAGCCGGGTAATAATCGGCCAGGATCCGCTGCTGGCGCTGGCTGCAGAGCTGCACGGAATGCGGGCTCCACTCCCCGATGGCTTCGGGTTCTCTTCTGAAGAGGCCACTTCCACTGCAGGGCGCATCTATTACCATCACATCAAAGAAATTTTCAAGCTTGCTGAAATCAGCAGGATCATTATTGGTGACCATCACATTCATTCCCCCCCATTTCACCAGGTTCTCTTCCAGAATGGATGCGCGTGTTTTGATCACTTCATTGCTCACCAGCAGGCTTTCTGCCGAAATGAGTGATTGCAGGTGGGTACTCTTACCCCCAGGAGCGGCACAGCCATCCAGCACTCGCAGCTTTACGGAAAGATCGAGCGTTTGACGCATGGCCTGTTCAACAAACATGCTGCTTGCTTCCTGCACATAATATGCGCCGGCGTGGAGCAATGGATCGAAGGTGAAGAAGGGACGCTCCGTAAGGTAGTATCCCTGCTGCGTCCATGGAATGGCCGAGCTGAACGGTAATGTTGTTTTGAAACTTTCGATCCCCCGGGCTGCTTCAGCAGCCTTGGCAGGATTGATCCTTACAGAAGTCACCTGTTCACCTGAGCGGTGAATGGCTTCAAATGCTTGCCGGTGAAAGCCGGGCACTCCTTCCAGCGATTGCAGTAACGCAACCGGTAATTCCTTTTCACTCCCCATTATAAATTTTTGATCTCACCGATCAGATCCTGCAACACTTTTTTGGCATCGCCAAACAACATGGATGTTTTAGGTTGGAAGAAAAGATCATTCTCAATTCCGGCATAGCCAGGTTTCATACTGCGCTTATTCACGATCACATTTTTGGCCAGCTCCACATCCAGGATGGGCATTCCGTAGATCGGCGAAGAAGGATCTGTTTTGGCCGCCGGGTTCACCACATCATTGGCACCGAGGATCAGCACCACATCGGTTGTGGGGAATTCTTCATTGGCCTGTTCCATTTCCTCCAGTTTATCATAACTCACATCCGCTTCTGCCAGGAGCACGTTCATATGCCCGGGCATGCGGCCGGCAACGGGGTGGATCGCGTATTTAACTGTCACTCCCTTGCTTTCGAGTAATTTTTCCAGTTCATGACAGGCATGTTGCGCCTGCGCCACGGCCAGGCCATAGCCTGGAACGATCATCACTTTATTGGCATAACTCATCAGTACTGCCGCATCACTGAGTGTAACTTCCTTGTAAGTGCCCTGGTCTTTATTGGAACCGCCGCCACCGGGTTTTGCACCGCCACCAAAGGAACCGATGAGCACGTTCTTGAGAGAACGGTTCATGGCTTTACACATGAGGATGGTCAGCAGGGTACCTGCAGCGCCTACCAGGATACCACCGGTGAGCATTACATTGTTATTGTAAAGGAAGCCGCCGCAGGCAGCTGCCACACCGGTAAATGAGTTGAGCAATGAGATCACCACGGGCATATCCGCACCGCCGATCGGCATCACGAAGAAGATACCATACACAAGTGCCAGTCCGAATGTTGCATAGAAGAGTAACAGTGGCGTAGAACCGAGCTCTTTCACGATCTGTACATCAGATTCGGGATCGGGCCTGTCTACCGCTGTAGCCACCACCACTATCAGGTAAGCGGAAAGCGCCAGTGTGAGGGTGAGCAGTAACAGGTTTACGATATGCTGTCCTTTAAAGGAAAAGTCTTTGATCTTACCATTCAGCTTGCCCCAGGCGATCATGCTTCCTGCAAAGGAAACGGTGCCGATCACCAGGCCGGCAAAGATGGTGAGCAGGGTTTCGATGGGCACGCCTCGACTCAGAACTGCTTCTTCCACTACCGCTCCTGCCTCATAGGACTGGGCGATGGTTGCTTCCACATAATTGTGATTGGCAAAATGCTGGAACTCTATCATGGAGATCAGGGCCGCACAGGCGCCGCCCATTCCATTGAAGAGGCTCACCATTTCGGGCATGGCCGTCATCTTGATCTTTTTGGCGGAGAGCGTACCAATGATACCTCCTACCAGGAGACCGCCGAAGATCCACGCGTAGTTATGAAGTTTGTTGCCTTCATCGTCGCGATATAAAAAGATAGTTCCCACGATGGCGAGTCCCATACCGAAAGCCGCTACCAGGTTGCCTTTGCGGGCAGAGGCAGGGTGACTCAGCATTTTGAGGCCCACGATGAATGTAACGGAAGCTATCAGGTAAATAAGACTGAGTATGTTTATATCCAGCATGTATTTCCAATTCGGTGTTAACTAATCTACTTCTGCGCTTTTTTATTCTTGAACATTTCCAGCATCCTGTCTGTGACCACAAACCCTCCCACTACGTTGAGTGTACCGAGTACCACGGCCAGGAAGCCGAGGATCAGTGCTATGTAGTTATCGGTTTCCGCCTTGCCCATCACAATGATGGCGCCGATGATCACCACACCATGGATGGCATTGGCGCCACTCATCAGCGGTGTATGCAATACGCTGGGAACACGGCCGATCACTTCGATGCCCACAAACACCATCAGGATCACTATGTAGATGATCTGCTGATTGATGGCGATCCAGTTAAAGACTGATTCCATATCTCGATTCGTTTATTAGTTTGAAACTTTTACTCTTTCGTGAACCACCTGTCCGCCATGCGTGATGCAGGCTCCCTTCACCAGGTCATCTTCCCAGTTGAGGTTGAGCGCCCCTTCTTTGGAGATAATCAGTTGCAGGAAGTTGAGTATATTTTTCCCGTACAGTTTGCTGGCATCGGATGGCATGGTAGCCTGGAGGTTACTGTTGCCGATGATGCTCACGCCCTTGTACTGAACGGTCTCGTTGTTTTTGGTAACGGGAGTATTACCCCCGGTGGCAGCTGCCAGGTCAATCACCACAGAACCATTGCGCATGGAGGAAAGCATTTCGGCTGTAATGAGGATGGGGGCTTTCTTTCCGGGGATCTGTGCGGTAGTGATCACGATATCTGTTTTGGCAATGCTCTGCGCAATGCGTTCGGTTTGTTTCTTTTTGTAATCATCCGACTGTTCAACGGCATATCCGCCTGCCTTGCTGGCGTCGGCTGCTCCATCCACCTCAATGAATTTGGCGCCAAGGCTCATCACTTCTTCTTTCACGGCGGGGCGGGTATCGAAAACTTCCACTACTGCCCCGAGTCTTCTGGCCGTGGCGATGGCCTGCAGGCCTGCCACACCGGCACCGAGGATCAGGATCTTTGCAGGAGCGATGCTTCCTGCAGCGGTCATGAACATAGGGAAGTAACGGCCATAGCTATTCGCAGCCAGCAGTACTGCTTTGTAGCCGGCGATATTGGCCTGGGAGCTGAGCACGTCCATGCTTTGCGCGCGGGTGGTGCGGGGCAGCATATCCAGACTGAAAGTGGTTACGCCTGCAGTTGCCCATTGCTGCATGGCGGCCTGGGTAAAGAGCGGCTGGTAAACACCGATGATCACTTTGGAGGGGATACTGTCTTGCAGGGGGTGGATGGCGAGGAGCAGATCCGAGTCGCGGATCACATCCTGGCGGGATTTCACCTGGGCGCCCGCCTGTACATAATCTTCATCCTGGCTGTATGCCTTTTCTCCGGCGCCCTGTTCTGTGAGTACCGTGATGCCCTTTTTTGTGAGTGTGGCTACCGCTTCTGGCAGCAGGGAAACACGGGTTTCAGCGGCCGGTTCTTTTAAAATTCCGATCGTCATATTCCTCAGTTATGGGTTCAAGATAGTGAAAAATCCGCCTAAAAACGTATGGTAAAATGTTGTTTCACTTTGAATTCTTCCCGGAAGAAAACGATCCCCACGAAAAACAGGTCGATGCTCATTCGCACCTGCGGATGCTGTTTGATGGTTTCCCAGGCAGCTTCCATTTCTTCGCTCCAGTGGATATCGTCCAACACAATCATGGAAAAATTATGTGTATGTGGCAGTATCTGATCAAAATAGCGGAGGGTGGGTTCCTTCCGGTGATTGCCATCGATGAATGCCATGTCAACCACGGGCATACTGTTCAGCATCTCCTTCAGCGTGGTATCAAAGTTCCCTTCCACCAGTTCTATGAATGGCAGGTTGAGCTCGTTGAAATTGAGGATGGCCTCGGCGGCAATGGCATTACTGCCCTCTCCGGTTATCACGTAGGCATGGGGGTTGGCCAGGGCCATATAGGCGGTGGAGATACCCAGTGAAGTTCCCAGCTCCATGATGGTTTCGGGCTGATAATAGTTCACCAGCCTGTACAGCAACTGGGCATACCTGGGCGGCTTGGCCGCATGCCTGGCGATGGAGGCGATACTGCGCGAGTGGGTTTTGGAAACCACGGAGCCTGCGCCCAGGTCTTCCACTTCAATCACGGCCTTTTCTGCCAGTAATTCCTGTCGCCGCGCTTCCACTTTATCGTAAGCCGGATAATGTCTGGAATCATTGAGCACATGGGTGATGAACTCGAATACGAATGGGGAATGCACACCATGCCCTTTTCCGTTCATGGCGGTGAGATAATAACGGATATATTTCTGTGCTAATTTCCAGCGGGAATACATGCAAAACTTACTAATAATTGATACAATATTGTATTAGTGGATTCTCTTAATAACCGGTAGAGCAGGCGGGGTTATTGTACAGGTGATGGATTGGCTGGTAATGGAAAGGTAAGGTTTTGCATTTTGTTCTCATAAGTAAGGTACGTAGTGGTGGTTGAAATTTTTTATCGGCCTGGCCGTCTTCGCCAGATCTGGAAACTATACGCGTATGCATGTTTTTCGTCGGCCTCGTGATCCTGGTGCCATTCCATTTCCCAGGTACCTGGATCAAGTTCGGGAAAAAAAGCATCTCCTTCAATTACGGTATGCACCCGGGTGAGCACAATTTTGGTAGTAAGCGGCAATGCCTGCCTGAAGATCTCTCCTCCCCCGATCACAAAGGCCTCATTGGCATCGGTATCTGCGGCTGCTTTGATGGCTTCTTCAAGACTGGATGTAACTATGACGTCATCTGCGGTCCAGTCATGTTGCCGGGTGATCACGATATTGGTCCTGCCTTTGAGCGGTTTGCCCAGGGAATCATAGGTTTTTCGTCCCATGATCACCGGCATGCCCCAGGTGGTGTTCTTGAAGAACTTCATATCGTTGGGCAGGCTCCAGAGCAGCTGGTTATCCTTCCCGATCACATTATTTTCTGAAGCCGCAACGGCAAATGAAATGGTCATATCCTTTCTTTAGACATTGAACTACACGGCAACGGGGGCCTTGATGCCCGGGTGGCTCTGGTAGTTTTCCAGGGTAAAGTCTTCAAATGTAAATGCATACAGGTCCTTCACCGCAGGGTTCAGCTTCATCACCGGTAATGGATAGGGTGTTCTGCTCAGTTGAAGCAGGGCCTGTTCCCGGTGGTTATTATACAGATGCACATCCCCGAAGGTATGCACAAAAATGCCTGGTTCCATATCGCAAACCTGGGCCACCATCATGGTGAGCAGGGCATAAGAGGCTGTATTGAAAGGTACTCCCAGGAATACATCGGCTGAGCGCTGGTACAGCTGGCAGCTGAGCTTCGGCTTTCCGCCTTCAGTTGCCGGCTCCACGTAAAACTGGAAGAGGGCATGGCAGGGCATGAGCGCCATTTCAGGCAGTTCCGCAACATTCCACGCGCTAACGATGATCCTTCTGCTGTCAGGATTGTTCTTCAGCTGTTTCAGTACATCCTGGATCTGGTCGAACTTCTTGCCATCGGCCCCGGCCCAGCTTCTCCACTGTTTGCCGTACACAGGTCCAAGGTCTCCGTTCTCATCAGCCCATTCGTCCCAGATGCTGACGCCATGATCTTTGAGGTATTTAATATTGGTATCTCCCTGGAGGAACCAGAGGAGCTCATAGATGATACTCTTGAGGTGCAGTTTCTTGGTGGTCACCATGGGAAAGCCCTCACTGAGGTCAAACCGCATCTGGTAACCAAAATAACTGGTAGTGCCGGTTCCCGTCCGGTCAGATTTGGACACGCCCTTATCGAGGATGAGGCGAAGTAAGTCCAGGTATTGTTGCATAGGCGCAAGTTAATAAAAAATGGTTTTGCGGGCCGGATGAAACTATTTTTTTACCTTTTGGGTGATCCTGTCTCCAATTCCGGCACAAACAGGTAAAACCCCGTTCTTTTATGGCAACAATTTCAGAACAGGAAATGTTGAGGATCTACCGGGAATCCTTTCCCCGCGTGGCTTTAGTGGTGCGCAACCTGGGGGGCGACCTGGACCTTGCCCGGGACCTTTTTCACGATGCACTGATCATCTATTTTGAGAAACGCCGTTCGGGCACGCTGGAAATTAACAGTTCTGAAACGGCGTACCTGACCGGGATCGTCCGCAATCTCTGGTACCGGCAGTTCAGAAATCAGCTCCCTGTACATTCGCTGGATGCATCCAGCGAAGAAATAATGTATTATGAAGAGGACCGGCAGTTGGAATACCTGGTCACCAACCACCTCAACGAGTTCCTGAAAACGGCCGGCAAGAAATGCATGGAACTGTTACAGGCGTTTTATTATGATCAGCAGTCCATGCAGGAGATCGCATCACAATTTCATTTTTCTTCCGCCCGGTCGGCCACCGTGCAGAAGTTCAAATGCCTGGAAAAACTCCGTGAACAACTAAAATCCTCTCCCCTGTATGCGGAAGCCTTTGCTTGATATGGAGACTACGGAGCGTTATCTGTTCAACAGGATGACGGAGACTGAGAAAGCCGGTTTCACGGTGAGGCTGCTTACGGAACCGGAGCTCTATGAACAAATGGTTTTGCAGCAATGTACCTACCGGCTGATCCGCTACCAGGCCAGACAGCAACAGAAACAGCAACTTCAACACATACATACTCACCTGATGCAGGATCCTGAATTCAGTAAGCTCCTGCATCAAATATTCCAATAGTTATGCCGCTCATACCAACGGTCATAGACACCACCACGCGTGGCGCCTATGATATCTACAGCCTTTTGCTGAAGGAAAGAATCATTTTCCTCGGCACTGCCATCGACGACTCGGTAGCCAACCTGATAGTGGCGCAGCTGCTGTATCTCGACAGTGAAAGTCATCAGCCCATCAGTTTGTACATCCACTCTCCGGGTGGTGTGATCTATGCGGGTTTTGCCATCTATGACACCATGAAGATCCTGAAGTCGCCCGTAAGCACTATTGCTGTGGGTTTCAGTGGCAGCATGGGAACGGTATTGCTGACAGCGGGCGCAAAAGGACAGCGTTATGCCCTTCCCCATGCCACAGTACACATGCATCCTGCGGGCGGCGGCGCCAAAGGATATACGGAAGATGTTCGCATTGCGTACCAGGAACAGGAAAGATTACAGGACCAGTTATTTTATGTAATAGCGAAAAATACAGGGCATGCTTATGAAGAAATTGAAGCGATGTACCGCCGTGATAAATTCATGAATGCAGAAGAAGCAAAAGAATACGGACTGGTGGATGAGATTCTGGGAGATGCTGATGATCTGGCAGCTATCAGGAATTTACAGAAGACGATAACGCCGGTTGGTTTCAGAAAATAACCGAAATAAAAAACCTGCGCCGGCCGGACCGTTTCGCAGGTGTGAACTATAGCAAAAAGAAAATCCGGAACTATTTTATACGAATATATTTCTGACCACATCCTTCTATACATCTTCCGTATAAACGCAATGTATCTTTATCAACCGTGTACATCAGATTCATTTTATCCGCCAGTCCTGGTTTTAGCAGGTAAAGCTCTTTATCATTTTCAAGATGGTACATTGTGTATTCCGCATATCCAGGATAGGTTTCAGCATTGGAAGAGAACTCACCGCCTGTGCCGAATTCTACGATCAGGTTATCAGATGGAGCAGGTGCGTACACAAGCGGGCCGGCAGGACTGTACCAGTATTCAGTCATTTTCCATTTGCCCGCGAGCCTCTCAGCTTCCGCGTCCCCATTGCGTTTATTACATTGAAATGCCATGAGCGTAAAGGCAAGGCATACATACAGCAGTTTGGTCATAAAAAATCATTTGCTCATCTGACACCCCCGCTTCTGTTTCCGTTGCTTGCAACTGCAACAATTATTATGTGTTTCAGAAGCAGGATTTATCATTCATCTTCGATGTATATGCGTTGATATATTGATACAAATCAAAGTAACTGCAGGTTGATCATCGATGTTGGTAATTCAAAAAAATCAGCCTTATTTTTAGGGTATCCCAACAACCAGAATTTCAGTTAACCCCTGAGATACTCTAAGCCGTATGTTGAAATTTTCGCTTGTAATGAGTGCCATTGTACTATTGGCCAACTGCTGTAAAAACGCAGAGCAAAGGCTCAGGCAGGAGTGTGATGATTGCGGACAGGAGTTTGTGCAGGCAGTGAAGGAAGAAGTTGTTGTTCCCGAGGAGCTGTATGAAGAAAACCAGTAAAAGAAAAACCTGCACCCTGACATAAATGACCAGGGCACAGGTTGGGCTACTATCAGGAATTTTACAAGCCTTGCTCAGGAAAAGGATAAGGTGTGAGCGGTTCCAGGATAAGCGTTTACAGTAGTCCTTCAACACCGGCGCAGCATTGAAACAGGACGAGTACAGCGGTCAAGAATATGGAAATGATCAGGCCGTTTCTTTTGAAGCTTCTGCAGAAACAGGCTCCACTTCCGCCAGTTCAAGGGGCGCCTGCCCTTGCTGCCATTGCATCCAACCGGCATTGAGCGATCTGGCCAGCTCACTGTAGATCCGCACCAGCAGGTTACTGCTGAGCTCCAGTTTGCTCTCCAGTTCTTTTGCCTTCTGCTGTTCTTTCTGCAGATCAGCTTTCAATGTTTCCATCGTCTGCTGACGGGCATCTATATCTGTGCGGAGTGTTGCATGTTCTTCCTGCATATCGCGGAGGCTGCTTTCCAGCTGATTCACCTGCAGGGTCTTCTCCTCTATCTTTTGCTGCTGTAATTGTTGTTCCTGCTGGCTGATCAGTGCAGTGGCCTGCCATTCGGTGGCCTCTTCATGGATCTTAGCCGCTTCCTGTTTCTTTTCTGCCAGCTCTTCTGAGAGGACCTGTATGCGGTATTCGAATTTTTCGCTTTTATCTTTCATCTCACGGAGATGTGTAGCTGCTTCATCAGCCTTCCTTTCCAGCTGGTGGAAAGTTTTGATCCGCTGATCAAGTTGCTGTTGCAGGAATTCCACCTGCAACTTCTTTTCTGAAGCCAGGTCCTGCAGGTATTCACCTTCATTTACCCTGTTCTTCAACTGGTTGTTTTCTTCTTCTGCCTTTGCCAGCAACTCTTCTAAAACTGCAATGCGTTGCAGATCGATGCCATTGCTTTCTGCAGCAGCTATCACGGGTTTTTCATTGTTCTTATCAGGGTTTGCAGAAGATTGCTCCAGTGCAGCAAAATGCTGCTGCAACTGTTCATGCGCTGCGCGAAGGGCTGCCAGCTCGTTCACCAGTTGCTCCTTCTCTTCCCGGTGTTGTGAGCCCATTTCTTCCACCTGTTGCGAGAAGCAGGTCTGCAATTTTTCAATCTCCGCTTTGGCATGTACTACAGCCTGTTCTGCATCACGGACCTGCTGTTGCAGTTTATCACGTTCCGCCTCAGTGAGCGGCTTCTCATTCTCAGACTGGTGCTGTTTTCCGTTGTACGCCTTGTTGCGGAGGTCTTCGTATTTGTATTCCAGATCTTTATAATCTTCTTTGAGGATGGCATAATCTTCCCGGTACTTCCTTACTTCAGCTTCATACTTTTTAAGCAGGGTGGTATTCTCCGGGTTGGAACTGGCAAGCCAGTCGGGCAGCACCTGCGGTGCAGCAGGAACGGGATCTGAAGGATCAGAACTGCCTGCCATGGCAAGCTTCCAGCCAGAGGTATCCAATGGATGGGAAACATCATTATCAGGCAACTTTTTACGGCGGCGATAATGCAGATAGATTGTCATTCCTACGGCTATAACAGTTAATGGCACAGCAATCCATAATACAATTTGCAAAAACTGTTTGAACTCGTAGAGCGATACGAGCAGTAATATCATCAGTTGAAAATTTTACGTAGAATTATTCCATCAATAGAAGTCTGCGCCGTGTCCAGCTAATTCTTTTTTTATTCAGTGTACGGTGAGGGAGTAAGAAATCTGTCGCTGAAATTTTTGCAAGAATGATACCAAAAATGAATAAAAGCCCTGTTTGGACAAGGCTTTTATTCACATTTATCGAAAAAGATCAGAAGATGGTTTTGAGCACACCGCCGTCGGCGCGCAGTGATGCGCCATTAGTGGCGGATGCTAAAGGGCTGGAAACATACACGATCATACTGGCTATTTCATCTACTGCGGTAAATCTTTGCAGCAGAGAGCTGGGACGTGCATCTTTGAAGAAGTTCTTTTCAATTTCCTGAACACTGGTCTGCTGTGCGTCAGCGAGATCCTGCATAAAACCACCCACACCTTCCGACATGGTTGGACCGGGCAGTACTGAATTCACCGTCACATTGGTGCCTTTGGTATATTCGGCCAAACCACGGCTGACAGCCAGCTGCGCCGTTTTGGTCATACCATAATGCACCATTTCTTCAGGGATATTGATGGCCGATTCACTGGAAATGAAAATGATCCTTCCCCAGTTCTTCGCCAGCATCGGTTTCACATAATGACGGCTCAGCCTCACTCCGCTCATCACATTGATCTCATAGAAGCGGAGCCAGTCTTCATCAGGGATCTCCATAAAAGGCTTAGGCTCGAAAATGGAAACATTATTGATGAGGATATCCACTTCCGGCAATTGCTTCAGCAACGCGTCTACCTCATTCACTTTTGAGAAATCCGCAGCAATGCCGCTGATCTTACCACCGGGCACCAACTCCTTCAACTGTTCTACTGCTTTGTCTACCCGCTCTTTGCTTCTTCCATTGATCACCACATCTGCACCTTCCTGCAACATCAGTTTAGCTGTGGCAAATCCGATCCCGGCTGTTGAGCCGGTGATCAGCGCCTTTTTGTTTGTCAATTTCAGGTCCATATCATTTCATTTGTACAGACAGATAACAACAGTTGCAGCTAAATAGTTTGAGCTATTATTTGCCGGGGATCACCCCCTTCTTCACCATATCACTCACTACGGTTTTGGTAAAGCCGGCAGCCAGCGTGGATGCGTTGGAGGGATCGAACGATCGGGTCTGCGCTGAATACTCCAGCCTGTCCTGCCCTACATTATAGAGGTTTGCTTCCAGTGTGTAATTGGTGGTATTGGTGTAATAGCCTGGCTCATACACGCGGTTATACATGGTTCTCCAGGAGCGCCAGTAACGGCTGTAATATGTATAATATGGCGTGTAATTGACGCGGCCCGGCGTATAGTATTTTTCTTTCTCCTTATCCAGCAGCGCCAGGATAACGATGCCATCATAACCGTCGCTCTTCACTTTGCTCACCACTTCATCGTCACTCAGCTTCTCGAAGGCCTTGGGGCCATAGGTTTCCGAGCCTGCCACGGCGTTGATATTATTAGTTTTTAGTGAATTCACCATTGCCATTTCAATATTGTCGCGGATGGACCGGTCCTTCGAGCCCGTAAGCCCTACCACCAGCACTTTATTGTAGGTATTGAGGTTGGCATTCTCTGCCTTCCAGGAACTGAGCAGTTCTGTACTGCTGCAGGACGCTGCCGTGAATATCACCAGCAGGGCAACCATCCCCGATATGAGCTGTTTCATGGATTATCATTTAGTTGAATAATGATATCCGTTACAATTGTATTGCCAAACACTCAGTTCAGTTTTTGCATTTAGTGGGTAGTTGTATACACGCCTTATTCCAGTGCTGAAAACACCGGAATAAATTTTTTAATGGATTGAATGTCAGTCTTTGGGATATACGCAGGCTATAACTTATTACTGTAATATTTGCGGGCGAGGAAAGCAATTGGCAGTCCGATCATGAACATGAGTATCACTATATTGATGAGCGCTTTGGAAAAATCGAATGGTGGTGGTGTGAGCTTCGACAGCGGGATCACAAGCCCGTTCATGATTGCCCAGGCAACAAGGCCATAGGCCAGCCCCCAGAGTATTGGAAACTTTTGAAGGAATGGAAGATATGGATACAGGAGGAAGTAAACGGTAGCAAACATCAACGCAAAGCAATAGTGGAATACCAGCCCCACAACCGCCATCCCTATTCCGCCCTCAAAGGCAGTTCTGCCGATGGCTCCGCTGGCAATACCCTGTAAGATCCGGATGGGTTTGAAAGTACCGGAAACAAGTCCATTAACCGTAATGGCTGCAATGATATCCAGTGTACCTGCCAACAGTGTTGCCATCAAGATGGCTTTCAGCAGGGATCCGCTGGCTGAGTGTACAGGCGAAGGTGTTGCGATGGTTGACATACTTTTGGGTTTCTTTAAAGTTATCCCATAACGCAAACCCTGATCCTGCAAATCGACCAACTACCTTTCATGGTATATGGATAACAGGTTTCATCCCTGTTCCAGTTCCCGCAACACCAGTTCCTTGTAGCTCCTGCCGATCGGAATGAGCTTTCCGCTCACTTCCACATCAGTGGCCGTGAATGCATCGATCTTATCCTTGGCTACGATGAAGGACCGGTGTACGCGCAGGAAATTATTCCTGGCCAGCAGTTCTTCGATCTGGCCTAATTGAAATTTAGTGAGGATAGTCTTCCCTTTAGTGGTGATTCGGATATATTCTTTGAGGCTTTCTATATAGAGCATTTCATCGAGATACACTTTCACTCTCTTCTTGCTCACATTGAAGAAGAAGTATGTTCTTGCGGGGGCTGCAACCGTTGCTTCCACACCGGCCTGCCTGGGTTCCTGCTGAACTTTGAGTTTATTCACAGCCATGAGAAAACGGCTGAACTCTATAGGTTTCAGCAGGTAGTCAACCACATTGTGCTCATACCCCTGCAATGCATATTCCTGGTAAGCGCTCGTAATGATCACTGCTGGCGGGTGTTTCAACGATTTCAGAAAATCCAGTCCCTTCAGTTTCGGCAAATGAATATCCAGGAAGATGAGATCGATGGATTCATTCTGCAATAATTCCAATGCAAATATGGCGTCGTTACAAATGCCTTTGAGTTGCAGAAAGGGGATCTGCTCCACATAATCCCGCAGCACTTCAGCAGCCAGCGGCTCATCTTCCACTATGATACAACGATAGGTTTGCATGACTGTTCAGGTTAATGGTGAGCTGTACTTTGAAAGTATCGGGTTGGTTGTAAACTTCCAGTGTATGATGCGCATACATCAGTTCCAGCTGGCGGCGCACATTGCTGAGACCGATGCTGTCTGTGACCTTGTCCCTGCCATTGTCTTCTTTGGTATTCTCGATGGTAAAACTCAGCTGGCCATTCTTCAGCGTCAGCGCAATATCCACATAGGAATCGAACCGGGTTTCGCTGACTCCATGTTTGAAGGCGTTCTCCACGAAAGGCAGTAGCAACAGCGGCGCTACCTGTTGTGTTTCACTGTCTGTTTCTTTGTAAAAGGTGATGGTGAGCCGGTCACTGTACCGGATCTTCTCCAGTTCCAGGTAATCATCCAGCATACGCAGTTCTTCCGTAAGCGGAATGAAATCCTTATTGCTTTCATAAAGCATGAAGCGAAGCAGCTTGGAAAGCTTCATCACCACTTCGGCGGTGTCTTCGGATTTTTTTCGCGCCAGCGCATAGATATTATTGAGCGTATTGAAAAGGAAATGTGGGTTGGTCTGGTTGCGCAGGTACTTGAGCTCGGTAGTATGTTTTTCGCGCAGGAGTATTTTCTCCCGCTCTTTCGCTGCCAGTTGGATGCGGCCCAAACGCAGGGCCACGGCAGCTCCTGCAGCAAATCCAATATCGATCACAGCAAAAAGCGTCCGGCTGATATCGAATAGCGGGCGTTGCGGAGCCAGGTTGTAAATGGCATAGGGAATCACATAGTAATTGAAAATAACACGGTATAACACAACGGAAACCAGTGATGCTACAGCTGCAACAGCGATATTGTTCCAGAACTTTCCTTTTTCCTGTATTACACGGTTGACCGTTACATACATCACAAAATAAGCCAGGAGCAGCTTGGGAATGTTCAGTGCCATCATGATATGCACAGAGATCCACCACTGCTGCCATTGAGAGAATTCATGCAGCATAGGTTCCATCCATACCATTTCCAGCAGGGTTGCCTGCAGTGTATATACAAACCAGAAAATAAAATGGAGCAGGAATCTTTTCATGTATCCTTAAAAATCGGAAAAAATATCCTGCCGCCGGAAAAAAACCTACGGGTGAGGTTTTCCTGCATACAAACAACCTCTTGCGGGGCCTTACAGTCTGATCCTCAATCCCAGGTTTGCTCCCAGCCCACCGATATTGATATATGACTTAAGGTCATTGGCAGGTGCGTTGTTGTTCTTATAGTTGGTGGTAGTGCCACTGGTACCGGTTGGAGTATTGGAATTCTGATCCAGTGTGGTCACATAATCCGTATTGCGTTCCGCCACACTGAGATCATCCAGACCGCGGTTGATATCTGTCCCTACCTGCTGCCCGGTATTGGTATTGATGATCTTCGTATTCTCGCGGTAGCTGGTCACTACTTTGCTTTTGCTCTTCACGGGAACATTGCGGTACTCGGCTTCCAGGAAGATGCCCAGCCGGTTATTGATAGCATAGGTGACACCTAAAGCACCCTGAAATCCGATGGTAGGGCTCGGCTCGATCTCTTCCTTACGACTGATCATTGTTTTAGCCTGCACAAATGAAGGCTGTCCGGCTACCGCGCTGGTGCGACTGGCATCCGTTTCAATATACAGCCTGCCCCATACCGGCACCACAAATCCGAAACGCACGTAGGGATTGAATTTATCATAACCCGGACTGATCACAATACTGGGCGCCACATCAACGGCCTGCACGTACCCTTTCGACTCGATCTTTCCCACCTCCGTTTCTGTATTCTGAATAGTGGTGAGGCTCCTGGTCATCAGGTTCTTTTTACTGCTGTAATAGTTGGCAGTAAGCTCAACAGAGATATACTGGTTGATCACATACCCAAGACTGGCACCACCGCGGATGCCTTCTCCATAGGATCCGGTGAGCACTTTCTCACGAAGTACAGTTGTATTTCCATTATTCGGGTTCACAGCTACATGCTCATCACGCGGAGGATATGGCCCCACATCCGGAAATTGCCCGGGCGACACACTGAAGAAATAACCACCGGCCACTTTAAAATAAAATCCTTTCCTGTTCAATTGTGCATTGGCTGAAAAAACAATGGCACTGGCTGCAATTACTGTCAGAAGAATACGGCGCATAAGTATACTGTTTGGTGAATACTTGATTGTTTCATGCAAATACGCTGCCGCGCATAAGTATCCTACAGTAAAGGAAAAGGGAGGAATTACAAATCTAACTAAAAAGGCCGGTATCCCTGATAAAGAGAAATACCGGCCTTCATTATTAAGGTGAATTTAATCGATGCTGAGATTCTTCTGGTTCAATTGCTGATGCAGCAAGATCAGCACATCGCTCTTCGCTTCTTCTGATTTGAAAACATCGGCGCACCAGAAATATGCTTTTACATCATACCCATTCTCATTCACTTTTGTGAAGAGGATCTGCGGCTCCCTGTTTTCAAAAATGAATCTGGAAGAACGGATAGCATCCCTGATCGCTGAGGATACCACTTCCATATCCTTACTGCCACTCACACTCAGTTCCATCTCCAGCCGGATCTGGTTATTGCTGAGTGTATAGTTCACGATCTGCTGCCCCAGGATATCACCATTCGGGATGATCACTTCCGCACCATCAGGTGTCATCAGGGTACTGGAACGAAGACCGATCTCACGCACACGCCCTGTCTTATCCCCCACTTCCACCGAATCGCCGATCTGCAGCGGCCTGTCGAAAATGAGGATGATACCTGATACGAAGTTGTTCACGATATTCTGTAAACCCAGACCGATACCAACACCCAGCGCACCAAGCACAATGGTGATCTTATCAACAGGCACTCCGGAAGCGGCTACCGCCAACAGGTAACCGAGACAAAGCAAGATCAGTCTTGCGATCAGCAGCCTGGAGCGCTGACTCTTGTTATGCACTTCATCATCGCCGCCCGTATCTCCGAAGAAATAACCCACATACTTCTGCAGCAGGTGCGCAATCCAGATGATCATGAAGAAGAGCAGCACACCGCCGATAGTGAAGCTGGCGTTCCCGATACTCCGGGAATGATCCAGGAATTCGGTCAGGCCGTTGAGCACTGAAGTATAAATATTCAGATTGGTAGTGAATACGATGACCCAGAGCACCACCACCAGGAAGAGCAATGGCTTACGGAACCCGCTGAGCACATGTTCATGCTCAAACTGTGAAGTGACGCCGCGCTTTACACGGCTGGTAACGATCTGCAGCAGGATGGCTTCCATAGCGATCCTGCTGAATACTGCCAGGCCGATAGCCTGCGTGAAGCTGAAGATAGCAGCCGTTCCCAGGATCTGCGCCAGCGAAAACCGGCCCCAGATATTGAAGAGGATGCTGAGCACATTCATCACGTTATGCAGGATGATCACAAATCGGAGGAAGCCTTTCAGTTGAAGGTTATCCTTCATCCGCAACAGGAACATCCAGCCGAATACAACACTGAGCACATTCAGCACAATCAGCCATAGACGGATACCGAACCCGGGATCCACTGCATGATGCATCAGGGAGAACAGGATATAGAGCACTACCATCACCATCCAGTTCCAGAACAATCGACGTGGCCATTTCTTCCAGCAGATAATGCTCAGGATGATGAGCAGCAGGAACTGCATGGATTCGATATAAGCCGACGGCGCATGCAGATCGAACAACGGCGCAATGGAGAACATGATGATGAAAGCGGAAACGATATAACCTGAAGGCAGGTAGCTGAAATCCAGATCCTGCAATACATGCAGGCTGTTCAGTTTTTTCAGTTTCCTGATATTCCTGTACATCCATAAAAAGAATACGAAGCCGATGAGCAGGAGGAAGAGGCGTTTATTGCCACTGTCCTTGAAGTAATAACGGATAGCTTTCCGCTCTCCGTCATACGCTTTGCTGAAGGAGGACCTTTCGCTGGCGTCCAGGTGAGAAGTATCCCGCTCCCATAGGTAATTGTATTCTTTTCCGAAGATGCGCGACGCGGAAGTGTCCAGCAACGTATTTACTTTTTCCAGCAGTTGCGATGCCGTGATGGAATGGGAAGAGTTTTTGGTTTGCAGGAGATTGATGGTGGCAATGCTTTCCCGCAGGTGTTTGGTGCTGCTGCGCCAGTTAACCCGCATATCTTTCAACTGCTGGCTGAACTGCAGGCGCAGCGCGGAATCCCGTTGTACCTGCCTTAATACAGAGTCTGCCCGGAGCTTTGAAAGATTATTGCGAAGGCCGTTGAGGCGGTTCTCAGTACTATCCAGCAATTCCCGGTGCTCCCTGGTCTCCCGCTGGATATTGAGCAGCAGGGTACGGAAGACCTGGAGATTACGCAGATTGAGGGCACCTGCATTATTCAACACATTATCTTTTAAAACGGCCAGCACGGAGTCATTATCTGTCTGATGCTCAATGATCAGTTTCACTCCCAGCCCCAGCTCACTCTTGCTGTCTATATTATCCAGCGCCACATAACTTCTTTCGATGGCCAGCTGATAATCACTGCTATTGAGTTTGGCGGAGTCTGAGAAGAGATCGGAGAAGCCGCGGTTCTTACGGGCAGTATCATTACGGAAACCGGTGGTATCCCTGAACTGGCGGGTTGAATCGGGGAGGTTTTGACGGATACGCACTGAATCCTGTGCTTCGGCAGCCAGACTCACCATGCTTAGGATACAAAACAGTATCAGAGGGTTTTTCATGTTGCAGATTTTGCTGGTGCTAATCTATAAAAAGAAAACCGATTATTGGAAAGGATCTGGTGAGCTGCCCCCATTTCATGTCGCAGTGCCCAGTTGCTCGCCTCCCGGCGAGTGACTGGGCACACCCAAAAAATCACATATATGTTTCCTCTTTTTTAGGTAAATTGACAGACCAAACTCTGAGCAGAAAAACACCAAAATGTTTTCGCTGAAATATACGTTGCTGTCATTCTCCCTTCTCCTCTGTGTAATCACCCATGCCCAGTATGAGCAATACACTTTTTCCCGGATCGACGTGAGCTCCGGCCTCTCAAATAACCAGGTGAACAGCATTTTTAAAGACAGGAACGGATTCCTCTGGTTCGGCACCATGAGCGGCCTCAACCGGTACGATGGCTATACCATCAAATGCTATCGCAAAACAGCTGACAGCAATTCGCTCGTGGACAATTATGTGAGCACCATCTGGGAATGCCCCGGCAATAAATTATGGATCACCTCCCGGCCGGACGTGAGCATCTTAGACCTCAATACGGAAAACATCAGCCGGAATACCCGGCAATACCTCAGCTCGCTGAAACTGCCCACCGGCACTATCTCCCTCATCAAAAAAGACAGCAGGAACAATTTCTGGTTCATCTACGCCAACAAAGGCGTGTACAGGGTGAGCCCCGGTAAACCACCCGTGCTTTATGCGCCGGGCAAAGGCCCAACGGCAATTTCTTCAGCCGATATAACCGGACTGGCAGAAAGTCCTGAGGGCCCTGTCTGGCTGGTGCATCGCAATGGCATGCTGGATAAGATAGATCCGGAAGCCGAGCGCGTGGTGGCGCATATAAGCATGTTAAAGGCAGCGAATCAAGGCAATTACAACTGGAGTATTTTCATTGACCGCGATAATGATCTATGGGCCTATACCGGAGAGCCCAGGGGACTCTTTTATTTCAACCAGCAGAAGATCGTTCAGTTCAATGAGAACAGTAAAAGCCACCGGCTCAATACCAACCTCATCATGGGCGTTGCCCAGGACAATAACGGCGTAATCTGGGTGGCTACAGATCATGGCGGCATCAACCTCATCAACAAAGGAAAAGATTTCTCTATTCAATACCTGCTCAGTGATCCGGATAACCATAAGAGCATCGGACAAAACAGTATCAACTCATTGTACAAAGACAATTCCGGCATCATCTGGATCGGCACTTACAAACAGGGCATCAGTTATTACAACGACAATATTCTCAAGTTCGCGCACTACAAACATCGCAGCAATGAGCCCCACAGCCTGCAATACGATGATGTGAACCGCTTTGTGGAAGACCGGAAAGGCAATATCTGGATCGGCACCAATGGCGGCGGGCTTATTCATTTCAACAGGCAGACCAACAAATTCACGCAGTACCTGCACAATCCTTCCGACCCCGGCAGCATCAGCAATAACGTGATCGTTAGCCTCTGTATCGATCGAGAACAAACACTCTGGATCGGCACCTACCTGGGCGGCCTCAATAAATTCGACGGAAAGAAATTCACACGATACCGCCACAATGATTCCATCCCGGAAAGCCTGGGAGATGACAGGGTCTGGGAGATCCTGGAAGACAGCAAAGGCCGGCTCTGGATCGGCACGCTTGGAAAAGGTCTTGATATCCTGGACCGCAAAACAGGCAGGTTCTCGCATTTCAGAAGCAAGGATACCGGTACTTCGGCTATCCATTCAGGTTATATCATGGCCCTCATGGAAGACAGCAAAGGACAACTCTGGATCGGCACTGCTGAAGGCATCGATGTTTACAACCCGCATACCAATAAACTCTCTCATTACGGCCAGGGCAATACCCCGCAAAACCTGAGCAATTACAATGTACTGTCGTTGCTGGAAGACAATAAAGGGAGGATCTGGATAGGTACGCGGGAAGGCCTTAACTGCTTCGATCCCAAAACCGGCCTCTTCAGCAAATTCAGCCAGAGTGATGGTCTCGCCGACAATACCATCCTCACCATTCTGCAGGACGATCATAACAGTCTGTGGGTAACCACCCCTAACGGCCTCAGCAATATCATGCTGGGTACGGACTCCCTGATTACCGGCGTCAGGAATTATGAAGAGGCCAGTAACCTGCAGGGAAAAGAATTCAACGAGAACGCCGCACTGAAAACAAGTTCTGGTGAACTGATCATTGGTGGCCCCAACGGCATCAATATCATCAACGCAGATTATAAAGACAAGCGGCAGCCCCCACCCCAACTGGTATTCACTAATTTCCAGGTATTCAATAAAAATGTGCAGGCAGGAGACACCATCGATAACCGTGTACTCCTCTCCCAATCTGTCAATGCCATCGACGAGATCCGGCTACGCTTTCGTGAAAATGTCTTCTCCATAGAATTTGCCGCGCTTGACTTTTCGCATGTGGGTGTTGACAAATACGCGTACATGCTCGAAGGGTTCAATAAGGACTGGCTGTTTACAGACGGACAGCAACGCAAGACCACTTATACCAACCTGGATCCCGGTAAATATACCTTCAGGGTGAAGGCCATGACAAACGAAGGAAGCTGGAGCGATGAAAAGACCTTGCATATCGTGATCCTCCCCCCTTTCTGGCGCACGCCCTGGGCCATCTTCCTGTATGTGCTGGCCACTGCCGGCCTGCTCTTCTTAGCCCGCAGGATAATTGTGGAAAGAACACGCATGAAGTATGAAGTGGAACAGCAGCGCAGGGAAGCAGACCGGATGCATGCTATCGATACCATGAAGACAAAGTTCTTCACCAATGTGAGCCATGAATTCAGAACACCACTCAGCCTGATCCTTTCACCGCTTGACAAGATACTGAAGCAGGCACATGACCCCGCCCAGAAAACACAATTGCAACTCATCCATCGCAATGCCAAAAGATTGCTGCAACTCATCAATCAATTGCTGGATTTCAGAAAGATGGAAGTGCAGCAGTTTGTGCTTCATCCCGGCTTTCATGATATCGTGGCCTTCAGCAAAGACATCAGCCATTCTTTCTCGGACATCGCAGAACAGAAAAATATCCGGTTTTCCGTACATACTGATATCGACTCACTGGATACCTGGTTTGATAAGGATAAACTGGAGAAGATCCTCTTCAATCTTCTTTCCAATGCCTTTAAATACACACCACAGAACGGTGCCATCGATATTCACTTCAGTTATGTACTCCAACAGTTTGTGATCAGGGTGCAGGACAGCGGTATCGGCATTCCACCCGACCAGCACGAAAAGATCTTCGAACGATTCTTTCAGCTGGATGTTCCGGAGAGCATGCTCAATCATGGCAGCGGCATCGGGCTGGCCATCACCAAAGAATTCGTACGCCTGCATGAAGGAACAGTGGAAGTGGAAAGTGCTCCCAACCAGGGCACCTGCTTTACCATCAAACTACCGGTGAAAACATTGCCCGAAGTGAATGGTATCCATCCCGAAGCCCGGCCTGCGGCTGTTACGCAGGAGATTGCGGAAACCACCATCACTCCAAAGCCAGTGGAGAAAGCGGGGCGTGTTACCATATTAGTAGTGGAAGACAATGAGGATTTCCGTTTCTATCTCAAAGACAACCTGAAATCAAAATACAATGTGCTGGAAGCCCCCGATGGCAGGGAAGGCTGGCAGAAAGTAAAACTGTTAATGCCGGACCTGGTGGTCAGTGATATCATGATGCCCAATATGAATGGCATCGATCTCAGCCGTCGTATCAAGGGTGATCCCCGTACCGCACAGATCCCTGTTATTCTGCTCACTGCCATGGATAATGAGGAGGCGCAGCTGGAAGGATACCGCTCAGGCATCAATGATTATATCTCCAAGCCCTTCACTTTCGAGATCCTGGAAACCAGGATCAGGAATGTACTGGGACAGAAGCAGGTGCTGGAAAAGAGTATCCTGGGGAAGATGGAAGTGAGCCCGCAACAGGTGACCATCAGTTCCGCAGATGAGCAGTTCATGAAAATGGCCAGGGAAGCTGTGGAAAAGAACCTTTCCAATGCAGACTATTCGGTGGAAGACCTGAGCCGGGATTGTTATATGAGCCGGGTGGGGATCTATAAAAAGATTCTGGCGCTGACCCGCAAAACGCCCATCGAGTTCATCCGCAGTATGCGGATCCAGCGGGGAGCACAGCTGCTGGCAAAGAGCCAGCTCACCGTTGCTGAAGTAGCCTATGAAGTAGGATTCAACAATCCGAAAAACTTTTCCCGCTATTTCAAGGAAGAATTTGATATTTTGCCATCCCAATACCAGAAAAACAGTATCAGTACCTGATACTATTTTATCCCGGCACTGCCCCTGCCGGCGCTCAGTTAACATTTGATACCCCAATCGTGAACGATTGACCCCCATTCTACAGTGCGCGAGCAATTAGATTTGTATTCGTTAACAACAAAATCAAACTGCTTGTCATGCTGAGAAAAAAGTTCCTCTTCAGTATTGCATTACTCACGCTCCTGACCCAGGCATGGGCTAACACTTCTTCTTTTGTGATCACTTCAGACGGTGTGATCGTTTACCCCGATCCCGAATATGCCCTCAATACACAGGCAGTAAAAGTGCAGGTGATTGCAGACAATATCATTCATGTTACGGCCAGTCCGGATAAAAACCCGGTCCCTTTCTCCAGCCTCAGTGTGATCACTGTGCCTGGCAAGCCCAACTGGAAGACCACCAGCACAAAAGACAAAGTGATCATTAAAACCAACCTGCTCACGGTGGAAGTGGTCCTGCAATCAGGTACCGTCAGTTTCTACGACCAGAACGGCAAAAAGCTTCTCGCAGAAAAAGCGGTCAGCGGCAGAAGCTTCCGGCCTGTAGCCTATGAAGGACAACGATCCTGGCAGGTCACGCAAAGCTTCCAGGGCAGCGAGCCCACCGCCTTCTACGGCCTCGGCCAGCACCAGGCAGGCCTTTTCAATTATAACGGACAACAGGTGACCCTCTTTCAGAACAATACCGAAGTGGCGGTACCCTTCCTGCTCACCAATAAGAACTATGGCATCCTCTGGGACAATTACAGCATCACCACCATCGGTGATATCAGGCCCTACCATGATCTCGGCGCCCTCAGACTCTATTCAAAGAACGGCGAACAAGGCTGGCTCACTGCCACTTATTACAAAGACAGGGAAGGCAAAACAGTGCTGTTGCAGCGCCCCGAAAACAGCATCGATATAGCGTTCCTGGACGATTATAAACAACTGCTGCCTCCCGGTTTCAACTCCATGAAAGGCATGGTGAGCTGGGAAGGAGAGATATCCTCCGGATTCAACGGCCTCCACAAGGTCCGTATGACCTATGGCGGATACATCAAAGTATGGATCGGTGGGAAACTGGTGCTCGATAAATGGAGGAGGTCCTGGAACCCCGCCCCTGCTGTGATGGACATTCCCATGGAAGCAGGAAAGAAATATCCTGTCCGCATAGAATGGATCCCGGAAGCCAATGAAGTGTATCTCACTTTCAAATGGATAGAACCAATGCCCGAGGCAGAAAAAAACGATTTCTCTTTCTCTTCCGAAGCAGGCAAACAACTCAATTACTATTTCGTGTATGGCGAAAATATGGACGCCATCATTGCTGGATACAGGACCATCACCGGCAAGGCCACGCTTGCGCCACGCTGGGCCATGGGCTTCTGGCAGAGCCGCGAGCGATACAAAACACAGGATGAAGTGCTCAATACCGTGAAAGAATTCAGGGAACGTAAAGTGCCGCTGGACAATATTGTGCTCGACTGGAATTACTGGCGCGAAAAAGAATGGGGCAGCCAGGACTTCGATGAAACCAGGTTCCCCAATCCAGACAGCATGATCAGCGTGCTGCACAACAAGTACAATACCCGCTTCATGATCTCCGTATGGCCCAAATTCTATGAAGGCATTGATGCCTACAAAAAGTTCGACGCCAACGGATGGCTGTACAGGAGGAATATAGCGGATGGTTATAAGGACTGGATCGGTACCGGGTACAAATCCACTTTTTATGATGCGTTCAATGAAGATGCGCGCAATGCATTCTGGGACCTGCTCAACAAAAAATTATACAACAAGGGCATCGATGCCTGGTGGATGGATGCCAGTGAGCCCGATATCCATTCCAATGTGACACCTGAAAAAAGAAAGGAGCAGATGATCGCTCCCAATGCCTCCTACATTGCAGCAGAGAACCTGCTTGCCTATCCTTTGCAGAATGCCAAAGGCATTTATGAAGGTCAACGCAATACTGATCCCAACAAGCGGGTGTTCATCCTCACCCGTTCTGCCTATGCAGGCAGTCAGCGTTATGCAGCGGCAGTATGGAGCGGGGATATAGGAGCAAGATGGGATGATATGAAAGCGCAGATAGCGGCAGGCATCAACTTCTCCATGTCCGGCCTCCCCTACTGGAGCATGGATATCGGAGGCTTCATGGTGGAAGACAGGTACCAGGGAGAAAAGATGACTGAAAAAGACCAGGAAGAATGGCGCGAGATGCTCACACGCTGGTACCAGTTCGGTGCGTTCACGCCGCTTTTCAGATCACACGGACAATATCCATACCGCGAGATCTGGAACATTGCACCCGATGATCATGCTGCTTACAAAAGCATTCTTTACTACCAGAAACTCAGGTATAAATTACTTCCATATATCTATTCCGTTGCGGGAAAGACCTACCACGATGATTACACCATCATGCGTGGACTGCCGATGGACTTTCCATCAGATCCAGCAGTAGCATCTATCGGAGATCAATATATGTTCGGGCCATCCCTGTTGATCAATCCTGTATATGGTTATAAAGAAACAAGCAGGAAGATCTATCTTCCTCAGCATCCCTTCTGGTATGATCTCTACACCGGCAAACATTATAACGGCGGCCAGACGATCACAGCCGATGCCCCTTACGGCAGAATGCCCGTTATGGTGAAAGGCGGTTCCATCCTGCCTTTCGGGCCAGAGCTGCAATACACGGATGAAAAGCCGGCAGACACCATCACCCTGTTTGTGTACAGCGGCCTGAATGCACAATTCGATCTCTATGAAGATGAGAATGTGAACTACAACTATGAAAAAGGAAATTTCTCCAATATTCCCATCAGCTGGGACGAATCCACCAAAGCACTCACCATCGGCGCACGCAAAGGACAGTTCAACGGCATGAGGGAAAAGAAGACGTTCAGGGTGGTATTCATTTCTCCTGACAAACCCACCGGAATCGATCAGGCAAGGCTGCGATTCAAAGAAGTAAAGTACAACGGAAAAACGATCACCATTAAACCATCATAACCAAACGCTTTCGCTATCATTTAAAAACTGCCAACCGCTTCTATATGAAAAATTGTAATCAACTGCTGAGAGCAGCACTCTCAGCCTGGGCGCTTATTGCCGGTATATTACTGCTCAGTATCAGCGCACAGGCTCAAACTTCTCCCCTGAGAGGAAGGGTGTTATCCAAATCAGATGCCTCTCCCCTTCCCGGAGTAACAGTCAATATCAGGGGCTCCAACATCACTGTCATTACTGATGAACAGGGCCGGTTCTCCATCAATGCCAAAGCAGGAGATCTGCTTGACGTCAGCTTTGTGGGCTATCGCCCGGTAGAAGTGAAGATCACTACCATCGCAGACATTGAAGTGCAACTGGAAGTTACCATCAACCAGCTGGATGATATTGTAGTGATCGGTTACGGTACCCAGAAGAAAAAACTGGTCACCGGCGCCAACCTGCAGGTAAAAGGAGAAGACCTTCTCAAACAGAGCACCACCAATGCCCTGCAAGCCTTGCAGGGACAAGCGCCCGGCGTACAGATCACCAGTACATCCGGACAACCCGGCGCAGGCATCAATGTAATCATCCGCGGAAAAGGGACCATCGGAAACTTCGGTCCGCTCTATGTAGTGGACGGAGTGAACACCAATGATATCTCCTACCTCAACCCCGCAGATATTGAATCCATCGATGTACTGAAAGATGCCGCATCCGCCGCCATCTACGGTTCACAGGCCGCCAACGGCGTGGTGCTGGTCACCACCAAAACAGGAAGGAGCAATCAACGCGCTTCGGTTACCTATGATGGTTATTATGGCATTCAGAACCCGGAGCGGAAAGCCAGGCTCCTGGATGCAAAGCAATATGCCACCATCATGAACGAAGCAGCGGTGAACTCCAATAAACAGCCTTACTTCACCCCCGACCAGATCAATTCACTTCCCGTGAACACCAACTGGATGGATGAAATGTTTGTGAAAGATGCACCTACACAAAGCCACTCTATCGGTGTAACCGGCGGCAATACAGGCTCTGTGTATTCACTGGGCATTTCCTACACCGCACAGGAAGGTATTGTAGGAGGCAAAGGATTATCAGACTACGAGCGATACAACCTGCGCCTCAACTCAGAACACAGCCTCTATCAGAAGATCCTGAAGATAGGTCAGCACCTGACCTTTACATATGAAAAGAACCAGGGTATCGGTGTGGGAAATATCTACAACAACACCCTGCGCAACGCATTTGGTGTAAGCCCCTTTGTACCGATGTACGACGACCAGGGCAATTTCTTCAATAATACCAATTCCACCTGGAACAACGGCGAAGCCAATCCCTACGCGCTGATGTACTATACCAACCAGCGCAAGAACAATAACCAGCGCCTCTTCGGTGACATCTATATGATAGTTGAGCCACTCAAAGGCCTCCGTTACAGAACCGCACTGGGTCTCAATTACAGCGCCTATGAAAGCCGTTCTTTCAGCCCGGTTTACAAGCTGAGTATTTATAACTTCAATGATTTTACCAGAGCCTCACAGAATATGTCGAGGAACCGCAGCATTCAGTTCGATAACCAGCTGAGTTATGATTTCAATCTGTTCAAAGAACATAACTTCCAGGCGATGGTAGGAACCTCTTCCATCAAAGGCGAAGGCAGTGGCATGTACGGGCAGAACAGGGACCTGATCTTTGCGGACCTGCGTCATGCCTGGTTGTCCAATGCCACCAATACGGATGGCACCAATATCTCGCTCAACGGTTCGCCCTGGGAGGATGCACTGCTCTCCTACTACGGACGATTACAATACAATTTCAAAGAAACATATCTCTTCAATGCCACTATCCGTGCAGATGGCAGCAGCAAATTTGCTGACGGTCACCGCTGGGGTTATTTCCCTTCCGTTTCTGCCGGATGGGTGGCCAGCAACGAAAGCTTCCTGCAATCTGTCAACTGGCTTGATTTCTTAAAGCTGCGTGCCAGTTGGGGACAGGTGGGCAATCAGAATGTGGCAGCTTACCAGTTCCTTACTCCGATCACCTTCGCTTTCACCAATTATAATTTCGGGAATGTGGAAGGCATCAATACTCCTGGCGCATATCCAAGCAGGTTAGGAAACCCGGATGTAAGCTGGGAAACTTCCGAACAGACCAATATCGGTTTTGATGCCATCGTAGCGAAGAACCTCAATATTAACTTCGATTTCTACGTAAAAAATACCAGGGATTGGCTCATTGTAGCGCCTGTGCTGGCAACAGCCGGAGCCGATGCACCGCTCATCAATGGTGGCGATGTACGCAATACAGGAGTGGAACTTGGTCTCTCCTGGCGTGGCAATGTGGGCAAGCTGCGTTATACCATCAGCGCCAACGGGGCTTACAACAAAAACAGGATCGGTCATATCCCCACACTCGACAATATCATTCACGGCAATACCAATACCCTGTATAACAACTCGCTTGAGTTCTACCGGGCACAGAACGGTATGCCCGTTGGTTATTTCTGGGGATTAAAAACGAATGGATTGTTTCAGTCGGAAGCAGAACTGGCAGCCTACAGCAAAGGAGGAAAAAAGATCCAGCCAGATGCTGGTCCTGGCGATGTACGATACGTTGACCTCAACAACGACGGTGTGATCAACGACCTGGACCGTACACAGATCGGTGATCCCAACCCCGACTTCACTTTCGGCTTCGGCGTCACTGCAGAATACCAGGGCTTTGACCTGGCCATCCAGGCCAATGGCGTGGCCGGCAATCAACTGGTGCAATCATGGCGTAATCAGTCCGATGCAAAGGCCAACTACTCTACCGCTATCCTGGACAGATGGCATGGTCCGGGTTCCTCCAACAGGATCCCACGTGTAACTGAAGACAACAGGAACTGGACACAGTTCTCCGATCTCTATATTCACAATGGTGACTTCCTCCGCATCAGCAATATCACTATCGGATATGATTTTTCCCGCATCGCAAAAAAATCCTTCCTCAGCAAACTTCGCCTGTATGCGGCCGCACTCAATGTGATCACCTTCACCAGATATGAAGGCATGGATCCGGAGATCGGTTACGGAGAAGGGTTTTCTTCGGGTGTGGATGTGGGTTATTATCCAAGGCCCAGAACAATCATGATCGGCGCAAACTTCAAGTTCTAAGCTTAACTGTCACAATTATGAAAAAGATCAGACTCTATATACCGCTCACCCTCCTGCTGATGTCGGGAGCCTGCAGCAAATCATTCCTGGATACGGAAGACGTTACCACTGCCACTGAACAGAACTTTTACAAAACACCGGGGGACGCCTTCAAAGCACTGGTGGGTTGTTACGACGGCCTGCAACAGGTATGGAAAGATGGCATCGCCTTACCGGTAGCGGCTGAAGTAATGTCCGACAATACCTTTGGCGGCACAGGCAATTCTGATGGATTCGGTTACCAGATGATGGATGAGTTCGACAAGAGCCGCTCTCCATCAGATCAGAATTTTTTCAATTCCAACTGGATCAACTACTACAAAGCGCTCTATCGCTGTAATATGCTGCTGAGCAAAATGGAACAGATCAATTGGAAGGGACAGGAATCAATGCGCCCCATCTATGAATCTGAAACCAGGTTCCTGCGTGCTTATCTCTATTTCGATATGGTGAGAATGTGGGGAAGTATTCCATTGCTCACGCAACCCGGCAATGAGAATGTACCACAGGCTAGCCCTGATGAAGTGTACAAACTCATTGCAGAGGATCTTGAATTTGCAGCACAAAACCTGCCCAATACAAAATATACATCGCAGGCTCCCGCCACTTACGGAAGGGTCACCAAATGGGCCGCTGCATCCTTGTTAGGAAGAGTGTACCTCTACTACACCGGTTATTACAGCAAGCCTGATCTGGCTGGCGTAACCACCAAAGCAGAAGCACTGAATGGACTGGTGGATGTGATCACCAACGGCGGATACGGCCTGGTGGAAGACTATAAAAATCTCTGGCCTGCAGCTTCCGTTCTTACTTATGCCGGAGAAGACAATAAAGAAACAGTCTTCGCTATCAAATACACCTTCACCAGCGATTACGATGGCAATACAGATGGCAATCACTGGCTGGTGATGTTCGGTCTGCGTGATCAGTTCTCTTTTCCTTACGGACAGGGATGGGGCGGCGGCACAGTAAACCCTAAGCTCTGGAACGCTTACCTGGCAACAGATACAAGAAGAGGCGCCACCATCACTTCCATCATAGATGAAGGCATCAACTTCACCATGAAAGGCAACCAGCGCGAATACACCGGTTACTATGTCAAGAAATATACGCCTACCTGCGACGAGAATGGCAACAGCATAGCTGTGAACAAAGGCGGCGTGAACTTCATGATCGGACAGTTCCAGGATTATGTGAGCATCCGCTACGCCGATGTGTTGCTGATGGCTGCTGAACTGGGTGCGCCCAATGCACAGACCTATTTTGATGATGTAAGGAAGAGGGCCTACAAAGCCAACTTCACACCACTGGCCATCAGCCAGGAAAATATCATGAAGGAAAGGAGACTTGAATTTGCACTGGAAGGTCACAGGCTCTACGATCTGCTCAGGCAGGGCGTGAATGTGGCCGCAACAACCATTGCCGAATCAACCAATGTGGAGAACGGAGGCGTGAGCACCAACAAAACCATCAGTGCGGCAAAGATCGCGGAAACAAAAGGACTGGTGCAGATCCCATATACACAGATCACCTTATCCAATAACGTGCTCAAACAGAATGCAGGATGGTAATCATCTTCCCGATTCAACTTAAAACCGAATTGTATGCAACGCTATAAATTTTTTGTATGGATCATGCTGGCAGGAATGCTCCTGGCAGATGCCTGTAAAAAACCCGGTCATGATCTGGGTGCTCTTCCTGATTCAACTGAGCTGAAGTTTGATGTGGTGCAGGACTATCAGAAAGATGCTGGCGGCAACACTGTATATCTTATCAATCAAACGCCAGGCACTGTGCCCATGTGGGATTTCGGTACCGGTAAATCAACCAGGCAGGTGGATACGGTACGTTTCGCTTTCAAAGGCGACTATGTGATCAAATACTCCGCAGTTACTGCCGGAGGTATCGTTACAAAAGAGCCTGTAACCATCAAGGTTACCAAGGACAACCTGGATTATGTGAACGATGCCCTCTGGATCCTGCTGGCAGGTGGCCCGGGTAATGAAAAGACCTGGGTGCTGGATGGAAATGCCAATGGCGATAAAAAACATTATACCAGTCCTGTTTACTTTGCGGGAATGGACAATGCCTATGGCACCAAAAGCGCCGATGGCAAAACCGTGGCATGGGGTAAGGTTTGCACCAATCCCAGCGGCCCCAATTGCTGGACCTACGATCCTGTTTACACCAGTGATACCTGGGCGGCAGAGAAAAGAGATTACGGGTATATGACCTTCAGCCTCAAAGGCGGTCCCTTTCTCGCCACCGATCACAAAGGGGTAGGCGGTTACAATACAGAATCGGGCACCTACTTCCTGGATGTAAATACACTCGTTCTTACCACTTCCGGGGCAACCCCGCTCTTTGTAAGTTCTTCTCCCAATGATCTGGCAAGCCTTACCAGCTGGCGAATACTTTCATTGACAGAAAATTTCCTTCAGCTGGCTGGAAAAAACAAGAGCAAGGACGAATACCAGGTGCTCAATTTCATGTCGAAATCATTCAGCGATAGCTGGACACCTCCTCCCACTGAAGAACCAGAACCGGACGAAGGCACCAATCCTGTGTTTGGACCCGGCGAGCTCATGACCATGCTCACCGGTGGTGCCAACTCCGGCCGCTTCTGGCAGCTGGATGCAGCCGGTAACCCAGTGGACTGGATCGCCAAGGGAAGAGGCTGGACAACCGGTGCAAGCTCCAGTGCAGACTGGGGCTGGAATGCAGGCTGGGCAGAAGCTGTGAACAATGCCTGGATCCGCTTCGATAATATCGGGGGCAATAATTACACCCGCTTTCAGAAGGGCGTTACCACTACCGGAACTTTCAGCATCAATGAAGCCACCAATGAGATCACACTCACCGGTAATACTTTATTGCTGAATGCAGTCAGCTGGTTGAACCCCACCAATAACAAGCTGAAAGTAGTGAAAGCCTTTCCGGATAGTTTCCGGACTAAAGGGATCTGGTTTGGCACTGTGTACGATGCAGCAAAAGACGAGTGGTTATCCTTCCACTACGTTATACCATAGCAGGCAGGTTAGAGGCAGTCCTGCTCACCAGCAGAACGGGATTGCCATTTTTTATGCACTGTAAAAAAATCCTGATGCGTATTTCCTGGATGAAACGCGTGGAGGAAATGGTGAACTGTGCATTGAGCGCCGATCTGTATGTATTGATAAATATTCACGGCCGCCAATGAAGACCATGCAAAATACCGGTTATGCTATATGAGATATATTTCCACTTCAATCAAATCGCACGGGTTGGTGCCCATGTACCGGGATGCCGGTTTTACGGGCGACAAAGGCAGCGGCCTCTTCAACCGGAACAATGGCGATAAAGTTTTTCCCGATATCATTTCAGCACTCACCACAAATAATTAATTTACGGGTAATGTCTCAGGTTGATCCAGCAGTCTACGGCAGTTTGGCCTGCTAATCAAAATGAGGCATTATCCGTAAAACAATAAAACAACATGCATGAGAAAGATTGCATTGTACTTTTTCGTATTCCTGTATTTTTATTTCCCTGCACATTCGCAACACGGCGCGCGGAAAAATTTTGATGAAGGCTGGAAGTTCAGACTTGACAGTGTCAACAATTATTCCGCTACAACTGTTTCCGATGGCGACTGGCGATCATTGGATCTGCCGCACGACTGGAGCATTGAAGGCAGGTTCAGCAAAGACCATCCTGCAACATACAATGGAGGCGCCTTGCCCGGAGGAATTGGCTGGTACCGTAAAACATTTACCCTGCCTGCAGCGGATGCAGACAAGCAGGTATATATTTCATTCGATGGCATTTACTGCAACAGCGAGGTATGGATCAACGGGAATTATCTCGGTAAACGCGCGCATGGATATGTTTCGTTTCAATATGATCTAACACCCTGGCTACATGCCGATGGAAAGCCCAATACCATTGCTGTGAAAGTGAGCAATAACCTGCAACCCAATAGCCGCTGGTATTCCGGCTCCGGTATTTACCGTCATGTATGGCTCACCACCCTGAATAAATCATCCATCAAGCATTGGGGAACATTTGCGATCAGCAGGAATATCACTAAGAACAATTCAGACCTGCAGATTGAAACCAAAGTGCAAAATGCAGGCAGTGCCAGACAAAAACTGGTGCTGCTCACTACAGTATATGATCAGCAGCACAACAAAGTAGCGTCAGAGAATAAAGAGATCACTGCATTGCCGGGCGTTGCCATGCCGGTTGTTCAAACGATGAAGATCACCAACCCTCATCTCTGGTCTGTCAATGATCCCTATCTCTACACAGTGGAATCCGTGTTGCAATCTTCTGAAGGCCGGGAGCTCGATAAATACCAGACCACGCATGGCATCCGCTATTTCAACATGGATAAGGATAAAGGGTTTTCACTCAACGGTGAACATCTCAAAATCCGTGGCGTTTGTAATCACCACGATCTGGGGGCGCTGGGCACAGCAGTGAATACGCGCGCCATTGAACGTCAACTGGAATTATTAAAAGCGATGGGATGCAATGCCATCCGCACTTCGCACAATCCTCCTGCACCGGAGCTGCTGGACCTCTGCGACAAAATGGGATTTATTGTGATGAATGAAACCTTCGATATGTGGAGGCACAGCAAAACAAACTACGACTATTCCCTCTACTGGGATGAAGAACACCAGCGAGATATCCGCGATCATATCCTGCGCGACAGGAACCACCCTTCTGTGATCTTCTGGAGTATCGGCAATGAGATCATAGAACAATGGGGCGATAGCACCGGCATGAATATGGCGCTGGAACTCAGTGGTATTGTGCGTGCACTCGATAGCACCCGTATTGTTGTGTCCGGCAATAACGAAGCAGGCCCATACAATAACCTGATCCGTTCCGGCATGTCGGATGTAGTAGGATACAATTACAATACAGCACGCTGGCTTTCATTCCATCAGGACTGGCCCGGCAAAAAACTGATCATCACAGAAAGTACTTCGGCACTCGAAACCCGTGGTCACTACGATAAAATCCCATTCGATACCGTTCGCAGGTGGCCGCTGCGTTGGGATCTGCCTTTAGTTGACGGTAATGCAGATAATACGGTTTCTGCTTATGATCATGTTTCTGCACCCTGGGGCTCAACACATGAAGAATCACTGAAGCTGATGGAAAACAATGAACATGTATCCGGTATGTTCGTATGGACAGGCTTCGATTATTTGGGAGAACCTACTCCTTACACCTGGCCTTCGCGCAGTTCCTACTTCGGGATCATTGACCTGGCGGGCTTTCCGAAGGATGTTTATTACCTCTATCAAAGTGTCTGGACAGATAAACCCGTACTGCATGTCTATCCGCATTGGAACTGGAAGCGCGGGGATACCCTGGATGTAGTGGCTTATTACAACCAGGCTGATGAAGTGGAATTATTTCTCAATGGAAAGTCATTGGGAAAGCAACGTAAAGAGAAAGATAATATGCATGTGAAATGGCGCGTGCCTTATACCTCTGGGACAGTCAAAGCGATCTCCCGCAAAGCCGGAAAAGTAGTGTTGACGAAGGAGATCAAAACCGCTGGTGCACCAGCTGCCCTTCAACTGCTGGCAGACAGAAATACTATTGCAGCTGATGGAAAAGACCTGAGTTATATCACTGTGAAATTAGTGGATAAGAAAGGAGTGCTCATTCCAGATGCCAACCAGCTGGTGAAATTCTCGGTTACTGGTCCGGGTTTTATTGCAGGTGTTGATAATGGAGATCCGGTGAGCCATGAACCTTTCAAAGCTGATCAGCATAAACTGATGGCAGGGATGGGATTGGTGATCCTGCAATCCACCGGAAAACCTGGTTTGATCAGACTTTCTGCCAGCATTCCGGGATTGCCGGAGACCAGCATTGAAATTGAAGTCAGGTAATGAAACTATTACCATTGCGTTTATCTATTGGATTGATACTTTCATTACAGCTGAACGTACACTTCAATACTTCACCTGGCAATTATCACAGAAATACGTTCTCCTTTTTCCTTTTCCCATATACACTTTCTTCAACGGAATGCCACATCGCGGGCATTCCGTTTTTGTGTGCACTTTCCAGTTTTTCTTCAACACTCCAGCTTTCTTCCATTTCAGAAAATCAAATGCATAGTTCACCATTTCCTTTACCAGGGCTTTCAATTTTGCCGGTGGCAGATTGCCTACTTTACTGGCAGGATGTACTTTTATCCGGAAGGGCACTTCATTCTTGAATATATTACCGGCTCCCGCAAATATTTCCTGATCAAGGATGGCATCGCAGAGCTGGGTATCAGGAATGGCTTTGAGCTTTTCTATTGCCTTTTTACTATCCCATGATTTGTTCATGATATCTGCACTCCAGTCGTATACTTCATCCAGCGGCTCATCGATTCTTTTCACGGCTCCCGCGTAAAAGCTCACTTCTCCTTTCGCAAATTGCAGAAACAGCCTCGGCTTGGCCGCCTTTCTCTCATTGATAAGATAGCTTCCGAAAAGCAGGAAATGTACCCGCACTGTGAATTTGGGGAAACAAATGAG